>NZ_JAAHGK010001230.1:0-2279 GCF_010672505.1 Okeania sp. SIO2B9
TAATTCCGTACTATGACCGCGTAATTCTTTGAGTAAAGGTTCTATTTCTTCTTCTTCCAGACCTTTTTTTTCGAGTAATATCTTCAGTTCACTAACTGCGATTAAATAATTTTGTGAGTCTCGGAATGGCTCTATTCCTTTAATTAAATCATACTGTAATTTCGGCTCATACAATAATATTAGAGGACGAATTTTTCTATTGAAAAATTCTAACTGACTTTGCCAACCTTGTGTTTCTAAGTAATTTTCATCCCAAAAAATTTGTACTGCTTGTGAAAAACTTTCTCTTCTAGTGTGAGTAGTAAATATTTGCTTAATTTTTGCTAAATTTCCATAACTATCGATAACTTTAAATGGAGGACGATTAATGAATATTTCAAAACTACTAATGCGTAAATCGTCTAATAAATTTTCTACTTTTGGTGACTCTAAACCATTCTTTTCTAACTCCTCTTGTAGATTATCTACTTTTTGGAGATATTTTTTTTGAGGAGTATCAGTGATTGTTTGTAGGTATAAATCTATTTTTAAGTACCAATGACGGATTTTTATATAGGTAATATCAAATATTACTAACATGACATTAGCAAGAATTAGTAATGCCATAATTCGTTCACTCAGTAATAGTAAAAGTGAACGGTGAGACTTCGGAAATTTTTTGGATAACATAGTTATATAGTTTGGACTTTAAAATTTCCTATTGCTAAACTCTTATACCAATTTTATATGAGGCTACACATAATTAGGTGTTAGGTCGTAGGTAGCGTTGTCTTATACAAATTTTATGTGAGGTGGCACAGAATTATGAAATTTATTAACTTGTCTATCTAGATCTACATTCAATTATGATTAATATATTATTCTATGCAACTTAGAAATGAATTTGGTATTAATATATTTTCTTTTATAGCAAAACTAATAAATTATTTTAGGATTGATATTTAGTTGATTTAAATTGATATAGTAGTCGAAGGAAAGGGCACGGATATATCAAAAGCTTAAGACTCAGACAAGGCCAGATTTTTCCTTATCTCCTAGATAATTAATCGCCTTCTTCCTTCTTCCTTCTTCTTTCTTTTTTCTGCTATAAATAGTCATAATTAAGTACTATAAAATGCACCAATATCAACTAATTAACAATAAATTTTTAGCTAAAACTATATAAGTTATAAATAGCAAAAATTTGTCCTACCGAATTTACCTCTAACGATATAGGAAACTTATTTAAGTTGTGAAATATTGTAGACCCTGATAGAACACCGGATTTGAGAATAGTCAAATTATTACGAATAATTTAGGATTGCCATATCATATTTATCAGGACTTACGCATGCTTGACCTTGAAAACGCCATATGTAGGGGCGCAATTCGGAGCTTTGCGGAGCGCAAATGGCATTCGCCCTCACTGGATTTAGTGTCCATGCGTAAGTTCTGTTTATGCTAGATTTAAAAAAGTGGCTAGAACTAGGCTTATAAATTTGTTCTAAAAAAAATTAGGAATTTGATCATCTCTAAGCTCTGAAGGTTTCATTTAAGTGAAAAATTAGCCTTCTGAGTCGGAACTGTATTAACAGTAACTACCGCCATCTTTCAGTAGCTTGAAATCAGAAATATTTTAATCTTCATCCTCTTGTAGGACTACAGCCCTTAGTATAACCAAAAAGAAGCTTTTTACCTATTTTTTTTTGCCAAGTTAATTAGAAGGTAATAAGTTGTAGATTGCAAAATATCTACTACCTAAAACCTACCACCTACCACCTTCTTAAATTTTAGACCTAGTTTCAGAACCTAGTCATAAATTAATCAACCATACCTAGTCATAAATTAACCAACCATTTGTAATGACTTAGTAGTAAATTCTATTCCCATCCAACTACCTCCATTATTACTAGAATGACTAGCTTTTTCAGCTATCTCTAGAACTAAACCAGCTTCCATCAAAGAGAATGGTTCAGTATTTGGATTATTAGCACAATCTAGGAAATTCTCAATCAATCCATTAAACCAATTAGTATGACCAGGATCGTCAAAATATGTAGGCACAAAAATATGCTGAACTGGTTTATCTTTAACACTTAAAAACACATCATTATTTTCAATGCTAATTTCTCCTTCTGTCCCCTGAATTCTGTAATAAGCTTTTGGAATAGACCCTAAAGAACTGACACTAATATTGATTAATTTGTTCTCCCAATCTAAGCAAAAAACAGCTACATCTTCAAGTTGACTAGAAGTTTCAATGAAACAAATAGTCAACTTGAAGATGTAGCTGTTTTTTG
>NZ_JAAHGK010001231.1:0-2277 GCF_010672505.1 Okeania sp. SIO2B9
TCCACACACGACCAGAGCTAATAGTAGACCACAAATCTTTAAAAAACTTTGGGGGATGATATTTAGAGTTAAGCAAACGATGACTTTTTCCGATTAATTCTTCTCTAGAATATTGAGATATTTCATAAACTTTATCATTCACATATTGAATAATACCTCTTTGGTCTGTAATGGCAACGATCGCTGCTTGATCTATAGCAAATTTAATATCAGATAGTTCTTTGAGGGTTTTCCGCAGTATTGCTTCTAGTAAGCGACGTTCTGCTATTTCCTGATTGTGGCTAGTTAAGTTTTGTAAATCGTGATTTTTTTCAATGAAGGATGCTACCATCTGATTGACCTGGTAATTTTCATAATCAGATTGATTTAGCACTTGATTAGTTTCCATTGGTTTTTGTTACTCCTGGTTGGATTTTGATGCACTGCTAATATTTCTAACTCCACTTTCAGGTTGAGAATTATTTGTAGCTTTTTTGGCTCGCAACCTGTAAATATGAAGCTAGTTCCGATCTAGCGACTTAATTTTGGTGAATTAATTTTTAAGCTTAAACATATGAAATGCTTATATTAATATTAAGAGGATATAATTTTTCTACCTTAGAGTTTAGTTAAATTGATTACTAATTTCTCAATCTTTAGGTAAAAATTTATTGCTGATTATTAAAAACATTTAATATAAATATAAATATTTAATGCAGTTATTCTGGATACTTAAATTTCTTTAAAGGCTTGTTTACAACCTCGGAGAGGATTATTTAAAGCTTTTTTTTGTTATACCCTCCCTATTTGAGTTAGATTTACTGGGAACAAAAAATCTCTTAAAGCATCTCTAGTTATTAGAGATTTATTTATTAATTTTTGTAATATTAGCTACAAAAAAATAATCTTTTTGAGTGTAGTCAAAAGAATATTTAGCAAAGCTCAAAATATTTCTTGATTTGAGACTATAAAAATACTAATTTTCTAAATGGAAAATGCCAGATTGTATGATGCTTGTCAGGGTTTTATTCCGGAACAGTTTCTCAGCTTTTTAGAGAAAAAGAGTATTGTGAATTTGAAATTGGGCGATCGCTTGGAACGAGAGATGACGGTCTTATTCTCGGATATTCACGATTTTACTACCATCTCCGAACAGATGACTCCAGAGGAAAACTTCGCTTTTATTAACCAGTATCTTAGTTATATGGAACCCCAAATTCAAAAATATGGCGGATTTATTGATAAATATATTGGTGATGCTATTATGGCTTTGTTTCCCAATTCTGCCGACGATGCGGTTCAAGGGGCGATCGCTATGCTGGAACAGTTGAAAACATACAATTCAGAGCGACAACAAAGGAATCTAAAACCCATTCGTATTGGTATTGGTTTGCATACGGGTACGTTAATTTTAGGAACTGTAGGTGGATTTGGATGCATGGACGGAACTGTGCTCGGGGATGCAGTGAATCTCTCCTCGCGAGTGGAAGGGTTAACAAAAACTTATGGAGTTTCACTTTTAATTACTGATAAAACTTGGCAAGGTTTAAAAAATTCTTTGGCATACGACCTCAGATTTATTGACAGGGTGAGAGCTAAAGGAAAAGCCAAAGCGGTTAGTTTATTTGAAATTTTTTCTGCCGATCCGCCAGAATTACGAGATGCTAAAATCGCCACTAAAGAGAAGTTTGAAAGGACTGTTTTGTATTTCATCAAGAATTATTTCCAGAAGCAGCAGATTTATTTCAAGAATGCTTAGAATATGGTCAGGGCGATCGGGTTATCTGTAGTTATCTTGAACGATGTCATCAGAAGGTAGAAGGCAGAAGGGTAAAGAAAGGTTTATAAGAATTCTGAATTTCCTACGGAATACTCCGCTCGTCACTATCAGACTTTTTCAGCAAACCCTAATTAACCTTATTCCTTCTTCCTTAGAAGATCAATAATTAACCTTCCACCTTCCAGTTTCTTCCTTCCAGCTTCTTCCTTCCAGCTTCTTCCTTCTTCCTTCTGTGATAGTTCCTTCTAGTAACAACAAACGCGAGGGTTGAAGACAAACCTGCCAAGGAAAAGAACGATTTTTGATTTCACGCCATTTTTCCTTAAATACTTCTGCTTGTAAATGGTAGTCAAAAGCATTTTTTGCAGGTTGATATAATTTTAAGTACAAAGTTACTCGATGTTGAGTTTCACTAATAGCTGCTAACCAACAAGGAAAAGTATTCGGTTCTGTTGACTCCTCACCAGATTACTTTTAGTGAGGAGTCAACAGAACCGAATACTTTTCCTTGTTGGTTA
>NZ_JAAHGK010001232.1:0-2271 GCF_010672505.1 Okeania sp. SIO2B9
TTGTCAATGCTTTTAGATTTAATCGGCAAAGCAATAATTAACAATAAAAAAATGGTTATAGCTTAATCTAGTAGATATGAGCTAAAGAGCTATTTATCAAAACTATATCTATATAGCACTCATAAACAACAAAAAGCCGATCGCTGAGTGCTAATTAATATATCAGGACTTACGCACGGACAATAAATTGAGAAGGCCAATGCCATTCGCCCCTACATATGGCGTTTTCAAGGTAAATTTGCGTAAGTCCTGATATATGACAATTAACCACCATAATTCCAACCTGTACTTTCTAACAATAGAGGGTCTCCCTCACGATGTACACCTGCAGCAATTACTTCTCCTACATATACAGTATGGTCGCCCTCTTCTACAGCACCAACAACTTTACATTCCACATAACCAAGAGTATCTGAAATAATTGGACATCCAGTTTCTCCCAGATAAAATTCTATATCCTCAAATTTATTTCCCACACGACGTTGAGGTTTGAAAAATTGTTGAGCTAAATCTTTTTGTTCTGCGGCTAAAAAGCTCAGAGAAAATACCCCACTAGCCTTAATCATGGCATGGGATATAGAATCTTTGTTTACACAATTAACAACTAAGGGAGGCGCAAAAGATGCTTGCATTACCCAACTGGCCGTAAAACCATTAACTTCCTCACCATCTTTAACACCACAGATGTATAATCCGTGAGGAATCTTACGCAATATTGTTTTCTTCGCCTGTTCGTCTAACAAAGTTTTACCTAATATTATTAATGAAGTTTACATTTGATATTTTAACAAAACTTAACCCATTGTATAACAGGGAACAGGGAACAGTTCATTAATGGATAATGGATAATTACCTCTGGTTAAAACCGTTACGGAGTGGAATATCAAGAAATATTATTTCTTCTCTTGGTCGATTGGATATGGCGAGGTCTCCTCGCCATCCCTCGACCGCTTTTTTCCCCTTGAAAGGGGAGACAGAGTAAGCTGAATTATTTAATTAATAATTATTAATTATTAATTTTTCGGTAACAGGCAATAGAAAAGAATTTCTCTGTCTAAGATTCATCATCAACATAAGTCAAATGCCAACTCGTTCCTTGCTATAGTCAAGTCTAAAAGTTTAACTAAAAATCAAAAAATATACAGCACATTTTGTGATGTGATTATAAATTTTGCTCGCTAAATTAAAAGAAAATTAATATTCTAATAATGTTTTCCCTAAACAATTTTTTCAAGAAACTAACTCATCAAAAAATTTGGCGTTTCATAGCAGTAGCATCAATAATTTCCACCTTAGCGATCGCCTGCAACAACACTCAAACCACCAGAAACTCAGAAACACCAACAACCCCCGAACCAGGTACCCTTGTTTGGGCACGCTACAGTGACTCTGACACCCTCGATCCCCACAAATCAACATCACCCTTATCTAGACAAATAATCGATCAAATCTACGAAACACTTTTGGCCTTCGATGACCAAGGTAAAATTCAACCAAACCTAGCCAAAGAATGGTCAGTCAGCAATAATGGCCAAGAATATACCTTTACACTCAACGAAAATATCAAATGCCATGACGGCACAATCTTTGATGCTAAAGCGGTCAAATTTACTATTGACAGAGCGATCAACCCTGAGACAGAAAACTACACCAAAGACAGTTGGGGACCGATAGAAACTGTCGAAGTTGTAGACGACCTCACAGTTACAGTCAAAATGTCTCAAGCTTTTAGCCCCTTTCTCCGCTTTCTCGCCGATCCTTACTCCAGCATGATATGTCCTTCTGCCATTCAAACCTATAACAACAAATTTGGCATAGAAGGAGCAATAGGTACAGGTCCATTCAAATTTACTGAGTGGACTCAAGGGGAACAACTTGTACTAGAGGCCAACCCAGACTACAAAAATTATGGGCGACAAGTAGAAAACTCTGGTACTCCCTACATCAAAAAATTGATAATTAAAACTATGCCAGAAAGGGAAGCACGTTTAGCAGCACTCAAGTCTGGAGAAATTCATTTAACTGAACCCCCACTAGAAGAAATTTCTGCTCTCAAGGAAGACTCAAAATTCAAACTTCATACTGCTGAAAATACTGGTCAAATAGTATTTTTAGAGTTTGTTACTTCCCGACCTCCCTTTGATGATGATAGAGCAAGACAAGCAGTAACTTATGCCATAGATCCCAAAAAAGCAACGGAGGAAGTATTTGCAGGTTTAATTAAACCTTCCGAATGCGCGATCGCAGATGTGATGTTTCCTAGTGATGAAA
>NZ_JAAHGK010001233.1:0-2271 GCF_010672505.1 Okeania sp. SIO2B9
TATCAATTTCAGGGTGAAACTCGGACAATGAAAGACTTTTTACAACGCACAGGCAATACAGGATTTTTAATAGTTAAAAATGATGTAATTGTTTATGAAAAATATTCTCAAGGTTATACAAAAAATGATAAAAAAACTTCTTGGTCAGTGGCAAAGAGTTTTATTTCTGCCTTAATAGGTATTGCGATTAATGATGGTTATATTCACAGTATTGATGACTCAATTACTAAATATATGCCAGAGTTAAAAGCATCTGGATATAACAATGTACCAATTAAGCATATTCTACAAATGTCTTCTGGAATAAATTTTAGTGAAGCCTACGAAGATGATAATTCTGATATTAATAAACTTTTGTATAAATTATTTTTGTATATGCGACCGATGGAGAAGGTGATTTTAAATTATCCTGCTAAAGAACCATCAGGTAATTACTTTGAATATATCAGTTTGAATACTCAGATATTAGGTTTATTGTTGAGGCGAGTTACTGGGCAAGATATTGTCAGTTATTTAGAAAAGAAATTATGGCAACCAATGGGAGCAGAATCAGATGCTTATTGGTTAACTGATAATTATGGAACTGAAGTAACTTTTTGTGGGATGAATTGTACTTTGAGAGATTATGCAAAATTTGCTTTAGTTTATTTGCATAATGGGTATTTTAACGGACAACAAATTATTCCTAAAAGTTGGGTAAAGGAGTCAACAATTCCTGATACTCCTCACTTACAACCAGGGGCGACAGATGAGCTTTATTTTAAGTGGGGTTATCAATATCATTGGTGGATTCCTGAAGGTTCAAATGGTGATTATTGTGCGACTGGTGCTTGGGGACAATATATTTATATTAATCCAGAAAATAATTTTGTTGGGGTAAAAACTGGTTCTAGTAATAATATTTTGAGGAGTATTGATGATGTGGAAACTGTTGCTTTATTTCGCGCGATCGCTGATGAGTTAAATTAATTAAATAGGGGTTAGGTTAACCTCAGAAATTCAACAAATTAATTCCGATTATTTATTCTCAATTTGTTTGGTGGGCAAATATAGCGCTACGCGCAAGTCAGAAGTCAGAAGTCAAAAGTCAGAAGTAATCCCTGACTAACTTTGAGCATTTATATATGTCCTAACCTATTTGCGTAGTGCTGTATAAGCTTGACTATAATGCTTTATCTATAGCTCCCATAACTTAAAATCTC
The DNA here is from genome assembly GCF_010672505.1 of Okeania sp. SIO2B9. Classification (NCBI taxonomy): domain Bacteria; kingdom Bacillati; phylum Cyanobacteriota; class Cyanophyceae; order Oscillatoriales; family Microcoleaceae; genus Okeania; species Okeania sp. SIO2B9. Next base: position 1,203 of record NZ_JAAHGK010001233.1, read on the forward strand.
AAATTATGTAGGTTTTAAGTTTTAGTTATAAGTTTGAGTTTTTAGTTTGAAAATTTTAAACTTTGTCATTAATCTCTGACAAAAAAGGAGAAAAATTTTTTCTATCAATTCACGAAATTTCAATCTTTTTAGCTCTTTTGCTCAATTTTGTAATATTATAAATAGTGATATAATCCATTGGTATTTTATTACTTAACAAGATTTTGAAGCTGCAAATGCCTATTATGTCGTTGTTTGGGGAGCGATCGCTCTTAATTTACTTTGAGATGAATGACTAATTTTCCTCTCTTCATTTTTCGATGGGTTGATAGATTTGCCGTTTTGTGATCAGGAAGTTTTTATTTATACCAATACTTTAATTTGAGCAATACTATTGTGAAACGCTGTCCCACTACTTGGTTGAATAAAAAATCATGCGTGTATACGAACAACCCGCAATTTTTAAATCGGAGCGCGAATTTTTGGAAAGTGCAAGGGGAAAAATCTTTGCAACGCGGTTTTTTGGAGCTTCACAGAATGAATTTTTCCTCTCTTTATAACCTAAGCGTACACTTATCCTATGCATAGAAGAAGAGGACAATTATGCTGTTTGCGCAGCATTCCGTAGGAGAGGAAAAATTCTGCTTTGTCTAGGTTTTAAGCTTTTTGATAAGCTTTAACTGTTTTGCAAATAATATATCCAATTTTTGTCAAAGGGAACAAGGAACAGGGAACACCAGATATGGGAACATAGAATCTAAATGATTCAAAGAACAAAAGGAAAAGAGCAGACCAGAATACTAAGTGGAAAAAATGAGAGACTAAAATGACAAACAAATCACCCGGAAACCCACATTGTTAATGCAAATGTTTGTATCATCCCAGTCACGATCAGCGCTCCGACACCACCAGGGATAATCATTCCAACTACCTCCACAGAGTACTCGTAACTCAATACTTTCGCTACTTTCCCAAGCACTGCCATCAGTGGGTAGACCTTCATAGCTATTATGCCAAATATCCTGACACCACTCGTCTACATTCCCATGCATATCATATAAACCAAAAGCATTGGGAGGAAAACTTCCCA
>NZ_JAAHGK010001234.1:0-2270 GCF_010672505.1 Okeania sp. SIO2B9
ATTTTCTTTGTGGGTTTAATACCCCACCGTCTACACGGTGTTCAAAATTACTTGGGGTGAGAATCCCCATGTAATTTTCCTCCTGTCTCCTGTCTCCTGTCTCCTGTCTCCTTCTTCAATTACTTATTCTAATTCTTTGCGCTCTTGAGAAGGGAAATAATTTAGCTTGTTATAGATGTGTAATTAATTTTGCACGACCACTTATTAGCGATCGCTATCTTAGAAATAGAAATATTTTGAACATACCTCATTCAGAAGTAGAGTAAGAATGGGGTTTTTTAGTAAGTTTTATAAATTAAAGGAAAAAGCTATAGTTGAAGTTATAATTCAGAAGTCAGAAGTTAAATTATTGTTGTGACTAAACTTGAGACTTTTAGAATCTGCTAGTAGATAAAAAGGAATGGGAAGAAGTAGCTTTTTTATTCTGTTTCTCATTGGTGTTTTTTTCCCTATCTATTACTTAGGGTTTGCGCTCAAAAGTCTTTTAGTAGGGGTAGGAGACAGGAGACAGGGGACAGGAGACAGGAGAAATGGGAATTGTAGAGGAGGTAGTCGGAAAAATTGTAAGAGTGATTTTTCTGCCATAATTGCCCCAAAATACTAGCTTTTTGAGCTTGAGCGACCGAAAAACTTGCACTTTTTAAAGGCAAAAAAAGGCAGCAAACCAATATCAGTCAATACTTTGATATTTAATCCGCAAGCCCTACTTATACCAACGGAAATGATATAATTTTAATGCTAATCGCTGATAGCTGAATGCTAATTGCTAAAATATGAATTTGAGTTTTTGCATTATTGTTAAAAATGAGGAAAAAAACTTGCCTCGATGTTTGGCAAGTGTGAAAGATACGGTTGATGAAATGGTTGTTTTGGATACGGGTTCAACTGACCGAACGCCAGAAATAGCTCAAGAATTTGGTGCAAAAGTACATTATTTTGAATGGTGTAATGATTTTGCAGCAGCAAGAAATGAATCTTTGAAATATGTTACTGGTGATTGGGTTTTAGTATTAGATGCTGATGAATATCTCTCACCAAAAATAGCTCCACATATTCAGGAAGCAATAAAGAGCGATCGCTACATTTTAATTAATTTAATTAGAGAGGAAATAGGGGCGCAACAATCTCCATATTCTTTGGTTTCTCGTCTGTTTAGAAATCATCCTGAAATAAAATTTTCTCGACCTTATCACGCCATCGTTGATGATAGTATTACTGAGATTTTGGCGAAGGAATCTCACTGGGAAATAGCTTCGTTGCCAGATATAGCAGTTTTACATGAGGGTTATCAAAAGGGAGAAATTACTTCTAAAAATAAACTGCAAAGAGCAAAAGCAGCGATGGAAAGTTATTTTAGTAATCATCCTAATGATGTTTATGTTTGTAGTAAATTAGGTGCTTTGTATATAGAAATTGGGGAAAAACAGAAAGGAATGGAATTACTATTTCGAGGTTTACAAGACCCCGATATAGATAAAACAATTTTGTATGAGCTGCATTATCACTTAGCTATTGCCTATCGACAACAACAAGATATAGAAATGGCAAAGAGTCATTATAAAATAGCAATAGAATTAAATGTTATGCCGAAATTAAAGTTGGGAGCATACAATAATTTGGGTAGTTTGTTGAAAGAAGAAGGAAATTTACAGGATGCAAAAATTAACTATGAAATTGCTTTACAGATAGACCCTAATTTTGCAGTTGCTCACTATAACCGAGGAATGGTATTTAAAGAAATGGGTTGGTTTACCGAGGCGATCGCTTCTTATCAAAAGGCAATTCAGCTTGATAGTAATTATGCAGAAGCTTATCAAAATTTGGGAGTTGTATTGTTGAAAGTTGGTCAAGTGCAAGAAAGTTTAGAGGCATTTGGGAAGGCTATTAGTTTACATGAAAAATATAATCCTACAGAAGCAAAAAGAATTAGGCAAGGATTAGAGTCTATGGGTTTTATTTTGTAGGGAGTAGGGAGTAGGGGAGTGGGGGAGAATTCATTAATTGATAATTGATAATGGATAATTGATAATTAACTCTGGTTAAAACCGTTACGGAATTGAATATAAGGAAATATTATTTCTTCTCTTAGTCGATTGGATATGGTTAGGAAACCCATCCATCCCTCGACTGCTTTTTTCCCCTTAAAAGGGGAGGCTTCAAGGCGCGAATTATTTAATTATTAATTATTAATTATTCGGTAAAAATAAGAATAACTAACAATAACTGGTTAATAGTTATCAAAAAAAGTTATTTACTTAAGGATAGTTCAT
>NZ_JAAHGK010001235.1:0-2268 GCF_010672505.1 Okeania sp. SIO2B9
TATAGTGCTAGTAAATTCCCCATACTTACCAACTACTATTGTACTAACTTCTTTAACTGCTCCAAAATCAATTAATACTAATTTCCCACCAGTTTCTCGCCTCATAATATTTGCCGGTTTTATATCCCGATGAATTACATTATTTTGATGAACAAAACTCAGTAATTCCAGAATATCCGTTAAAAAATTGATGATTTGAAATTCACTCCAATAGGAATTCATTTCTCTAGTTAAATCGTGACCTACTATCAGTTCTTGAACTAGGAAAAATTCTCCTTCATCTTCAAAATAAGCATATAAAGTTGGGATTTGAGCATGGCAACCTAATTTTTTTAAAATCCTACCTTCTTGCTCAAATAACCTCTGAACTTCTAAACTTTTTTGTGTCGGTTTTAGCCTCTTAACAACACATTTTGGTTTGGGAATTTCCGGCATATCTAAATCTTCTGCAATATAAGTTTCACCAAATCCACCACCTGTGCCTAATTTTTCAATAATTTGATAACGTTGATGTAGAATTTTTCCGATAAGAGAATTATTTTTAGACATAAGTAAATACTTTGATCAAAACTTTAATTATTTTCAGAAAGAAGAAGGAAGAAGTAAGAAGGAGGAAGGCATTTAGTTATCTCGGAGATCAGGTGGATTATTGATATTTGATTATTTCTCCTGGGAAGTGCTAACCAAACAGCTATTCCTTGAAGAAGGAGACAGGAGACAGGAGACAGGAGACAGGAGGAAAATTACATGGGGATTCTAACCCCAAGTAATTTTGAACACTCCAGTTGACGGTGGGGTATTAAACCCACAAAGAAAATGATAAATTAAGAGTAGTAATAACGACTACTATAGATAAATTTTACTCTAAATTTTTTAGGTATCCTAGAAATTTGTTAATCAAGCGATCGCTTTCTTCTTTTATACTCATAGTTTTGGTCATTTTTCCAGAAAATTTAGATGCCTTTTCTGTCTATTATTACCCCTTAATATCTGTATTCTATTTTTTAGCTTGCTTGTTCATTCCATCGAGACTTTAATTGTAGTGATTTTCAAATAGATAGACTACAGTGGCCAAAGTATTTTCCTACTCCCTCTCTTGGTGCGCTACCAGATGCGTCTGTCACCGACGCGGGGTCGCACCGCTACTCCCTAACTCAAAAGAATTTTGTAGTTACTAAAATGGGTAGTCCTGCATGGTAATGGTGAGGATATATATTTTTTAATTTTTCTCACACTCCCCATCCCCCATCTCCCCACACTTCTTTGACCATTACTATGCACCACCACCCTAAAATGAATTGCGCTGTAAAATTATCTTTTTATTTTTGGTTTAATACCCCACCCTCTACAGGGTGTTAACAATTGCTTGGGGTTATAAGACACGGAGTGGCGTGTCGAAGACTATCCCCATCCATTTTTTCTTCCTTCTTCCTTCTTCCTTCTTCCTTCTTCCTTCTTCAAGGTGTATTTTGCACAGGCCAGATATTTTGTGGAACAAAACACACCCTATTAGACTTCTATAAAATCAGAAAATTACTCTCTTACTCGCACATCAATCACACTAGCATTAAAATTATAATCCGCACCCTCCAACTCAATTGTCATACCAATTTTTACCTTAATATTTCCTAATACAGGACCATCATCAGTCACTCTACCTTTACCTTCCAAAGTTAATAAAAGATTCCGACTAAAAAGTTCTTTATCTCTAGGATCTGGCAAAGCTTTGACTGAGCCATCAGGCTGAGGAACTGCCACTTTTCGAGTCATAAATTCCACAGATTTTAGGTCAACTTTTCCATAAGGTTGATTTCTAATAATTAATTGAGTTTTCTCTCCTTCCCTTAATAATTTTTCAGGGTTCCGTCCTTTTAAACCTAAAGCAATAGCATCTACTTCCATTGGTTTAGTAATAATATTACCCACTTGAGCAACAGAAGTTTTATTAGTACCAGGAACGATAAATATTCCCAGTAATACCATTAAAATTATTAACACAGCGCCCACATCTAAGACACTGACTTTACCAAATAATCGTCCTTGAGAATCCAGAATTTTCATAATTTCATCAACTAATAATTACAAGTGATATTGGGTATAATTTATTGCCACTCTTTTGTCGATAACCAGGATGGTTAGGTAATAGACATCTCCTCCAAAAGAGGGAGTAGGCAGCTTTGCTGTAGGCAGTAGGGAACCCACCCCTCGCCCCTCCCCCTCCCAGGAGGGGAAATAATTGATAATTTATGTGTGATAATTGATTTGATT
>NZ_JAAHGK010001236.1:0-2267 GCF_010672505.1 Okeania sp. SIO2B9
CCCATGACAAGGGACGTTTAGGAGAGGAGCCGTGATGAGGTGAAAGTCTCACGTCCGGTTCTGAAGACAAGCAGACTCTATAAAGGGCAACTGGAAATGGGTTTGTTTAGTTTAACTATTTGCCTAGTGCTATAATTAATCTTCATTCTGTGAAGCTCCAAAAAAACGAAAAGAATTTCCCCTTGTATCCTCAAAAAAATCATGGTACTATGTAATCATTAGTAGTTGCTCGCACCTACGCATGACTTTTTATTCAACCAATACACAACAATATTAACAGGAGTCGAAGGAAAAGGCGCAGACATATCAAAAGCTTAAAACTCAGACAACGCAAGATTTTTCCATCTTGCTTCCTCCCTCTTCCTTCTTAAAATCTAGGCCACTTTAACCCCTAGAAACATCAACAATTACTTAACTTCCTCATTAACAGGAAAACGGTCTATCAACTGCATCGCCCGATAAGCATTCCGTCGCAAAACATCAGATAAATGAGGCACATGAGGAATCTGAGAAAGAAAATCCAGAGTCCGACGTAAAATCCGGACAACATCACCCTCATCCAGACTCGTATTTTCCACCAACACCTGCCATTCCACCTCCAGTGCCCACTGTTCAACCAAACTAATCAAATCCCTCTCTAACCAAACAGGTAAACTTACCCGATACCGACGCTGCACCTGAAATAACTGATGTCGTAAACTACGCAAACCACCTAAAGCATCCTCTACCTCCATAGACAAATCATAACGCGACCAACTATCAGGTCTGCTAATCTCAGTCACCAGAGCAGCACAAGCAGCAGCCAAATGATGAGGGTCTAGTGAGTCAAGAACACCAGACATCAACGCCAAACCAAGCCACAATTCATTGTCACCTCGGATCGCTGCACAAGCTTGACCAATTTCCGTAGGCACTACCTCATGCAGACAACCAAAATACTGCAAAATTTCAATGAGATTGAGAAACTCCTGCCAGTGGCGTGCCAATTTATCTTCTAACTCAGTTTGGCGATCGCCTATTTCCATCTCCAATATTCCCATTCGTCGCCAACCCTTCAACAAAATACGAGGACTTCCCCATTCCTTCAGCGGATGTTCCTGAATCTTTACTTCCACGGTTGCTACTTTCTGCATTTGTACCAAAACTTCTGGAGCATCTATTGGTGGAGGTACCTCTGGAATTTGTTCAGATAAACTCAGATAAATTTCATCTCCTTTGCGACATTGCCCCAACCTAAAATCTATCTCAGAAGGCAACTCAATTTGTTCTACTGCCACTAAGCGGGGTACATCTGGGTGTAAACCGACAACATCCATTGCTGCTACAACATACCATCGATTATCCTTACCCAAGCACACATAGTAAGAAGACTGACCAGAACCAGGAATTTTAGCTACTAAAGCAGCGGCAATAGGTTTAGCGTCAGACCTCTTCGCAGTAGGAACGTGCTTTCCTTTTAAACTCATAATAGTTCCCGATAGAGCAAAAGACAAAGACAAAGACATCTCCTTAATGCGATTTTCATCCGCTTGCCTTTGCAAAATTTTCAGCAGTCGTTTTTCTTCTTTTACTCTTTCTCGTATCTTCTCATAATCTCTCAGCAACTGCTCTAAATTTACCAAATCATTCTGTTCATAAATCCCTAATTTATTTTGCAAAGAAGTTAACTCTGCCTGCTTTTGCTCAATCTCTATGCGTTCTGCTTCCAGGGAAAGACTAGATAAATATTGACCAAAACTACGTTCGACTAACTCCTTTGCCTCCTCCAAAGTATGAGTTTGCAGCAAATTCAGCACCATGCCATAACTAGGAGTAAACTGACTAACTAGGGGGTCAGCTCCTGAAGTTGCTAAATAAGATGCCTCCTTCGCACCCTCAAACCTAGTCTGGACAGTTAAAACGTAACCTTGAACATCCATCCCCCGTCGTCCAGCTCTACCTGCCATTTGCAGAAATTCTGATGGTTTTAGCAGTCTGTGACCTTCATCCGTACGTTTGGAGAGGCTAGAGATTACAGTAGTACGAGCTGGCATATTAATTCCAGCAGCTAAGGTTTCAGTGGCAAATACTACTTTGATTAAACCTAGCTGAAATAATTCCTCGACTAATCCTTTCCACACTGGTAACATTCCAGCATGGTGGGATGCTATACCTCTACTTAGAGGTTCGAGTCTTTTAGAGTGAGTTAGGTCTGGGTTACTATTGAGGAATTTTTGAATTAAATTTTGCAGTTGAATAGTTTCTGTTTCGTCCAGCAAAGTAAGATT
>NZ_JAAHGK010001237.1:0-2266 GCF_010672505.1 Okeania sp. SIO2B9
TTATCATTTTCTTTGTGGGTTTAATACCCCACCGTCAACGGGGGTGTTCACGCATTACTTGGGGGAGCGAATCCCCATGTAATTTTCCTCCTGTCTCCTGTCTCCTGTCTCCTGTCTCCTTCTTCAAAACTGTTCAACCGGACATGATATTACCCAATTATGGAATTTGCTGATTTTTTGAGGAGATTCTCAGACTTTCAATATTATAGCGGTTTAATAGTTTGTGAAATACAAAATTCTCAGTTTTTAGGAAGTAGGGAATTGAGTAGTTGGCATTTAGACTCAGTTATTAATTATTACCAATTCAGAAGTGGTCTATATCTTTATTTAGGGTTTGCTGAAAAAGTCTTATGGGTGAGGGTAGGAGTCAACCCACCCCTCGCCCCTCCCCCTCCCAGGAGGGAGAGGACCGAGTCAGGATAAATGGGAATTACAGAGGATGTAGTTGGAAGAATTGTCCCTTAATTTTTCTGTCCTTGTCTGCACAAAATGCTAGTTTTTTGAGCTTTCTTGACCGAAAAGCTGGGACTTTTTTTAAAAAAAATAAGGCTGAAACCTTTATATGTCAATACTTTGATAGTTTATCAGCAAGCCCTATTTATTCCATTTATAGCCATTAACTTGGACACAAACGGCTATAGTTACACCAATAATCTTACTTTTAACTTTTAACTTTTATTATGAATAATACTTCTTCTACTAAGTCCCGGTCTATTTGGCACAAATTGTGGTTCTGGATACTTGTATTAGTGTTGAGTGGAACTACAACTACTTCTTTTGGGGCAATAACTGCTCTATTTGCTCCGGTTGAACCACAGTTTTTCAGCCAACTACTCCAGAAATTTACTTCAGATGTCCTATGGCGTAAGGGTCTGCCTTACCAACTCTCACAACCGATGAATATTCTGGTGATGGGAATTGACCAAGTCTCAGGGGTGGCAGAAAATTCTCCAGATGTGTTTGAGGGTCGTAGCGATACTTTACTATTAGTACAAGCTAATCCCACTACTCAGACTGTCAGTTTACTTTCAGTACCACGAGATACTCAAGTCCTAATTCCCAAAGTTGGTATTGCTAAAATTAATGAAGCTAATGTTTATGGTGGGCCAGAACTGGTAGAAAGTGTTTTAGAGAGTACTTTAAGTGGTTTTGAGATTGACCGATATGTGCGAGTTAGTAAGGGAGCGTTTCGAGAATTAGTGGAACAACTTGGTGGGGTAGAAATTTTTGTTCCTCAACCTATGTCTTATACTGATAATACTCAGCAGCTAAAAATAGATTTAAAGTCTGGTTGGCAAACTCTCAATGGTGAACAAGCAGAACAATTTGCTCGTTTCCGAGAAGAAGTTCATGGAGATATTGGTCGTATTCAACGACAACAAGTTTTGCTCAAGGCGCTCCGAAACCGCGTTACTAATGTGGCAGTTTTACCTCGGTTGCCTCATATTATTCAGGTAATGCTGAAGTATGTTGATACTAATTTAAGTTTTCCTGAAATGTTAGCTTTGGTAAGTTTTAGTCTTGATTTAGAACGAGATGATTTGAGAATGGTAATGTTGCCAGGAAGAGCTAGTTCTAGTGATGAGTATTTGAGTAGCTATTGGATTATAGATCAACCTGGTCGAGACCGAATCCTTGAACAATATTTTAATTTCAAGTTAGAAGATTTTAATTATAACGATCTATTTTATCCGATAAAAGTTAATGAAACTTTGTCTTTAGAGGCTAAAATAGCTGTTCAAAATGCCTCTAGTAATTCTCAAGCAGCGACAAATTTTGCTCAATATTTGAGGGATCAAGGATTCTACAATGTTTATGTAGTTTCTGATTGGCCTGACAAAGAACCTTTGACTCAAATTATTGTTCAAGGGGGTTATTTGGAGTCTGCTGAAGTTGTGAAAAATGCTTTGGGTTTTGGTAATATTGAGCCTGCTTCTATTGGTGAAATTGGTTCTGATTTTACTGTTCGATTAGGGGAAGATTCGGTTGAGATAATTAATGCTTTTCAGGAACAGGATAAATCACCGTAGTTCTAGTTAAGCTAAATAGTTTTTATTTGAGGAATCAAATAAATCGGCGTTGGTAAAGCGCGTGTATGATATTCATCTTAATTCTTTAGGAGTCAACCCACCCGCGCGCCCCTCCCAGGAGGGGAAGTCAGGAGGACTGAGTTAGGAGGGAAGAAAGAATCAGAAACCCTGAGTAGAAGGAGAAAGTTTTTTGGTGGCATAAAGTTCACAGAGTTCTATCACGCTCTTATCCAGAC
>NZ_JAAHGK010001238.1:0-2266 GCF_010672505.1 Okeania sp. SIO2B9
CCTGACTCGGTCCTCCTACCCTCACCCATAAGACTTTTTCAGCAAACCCTAATTAATTAATAGGAAAAGCTGCATCCACACCACCAACAAGAATGATTGTCATTCTCACAAAACCTGTCAATTTTTTACCGCTGCTTATATTCTTTAAACCCTTATCCAACAATAGTTTTGAGCTGCTTGTCACCCCGTGATTTCAAAAACTTTAACCGCATTTATTGTTGACTCAATCTTAAATATCAAAACTGTTGATTTTTGTTCATTTGTTTAACTGTTGCCATCATTTCTCCTAAAAAGGGTAAACCAATAATCGCAGGAAGAAAATAACGAGAAGTGCATAATAAACCTAAAGCTGCTCCTGTAGCTTCTCCAAAATAAGGTTGATAAAATAAAATCAAAGCAGCATCACGAGTACCCACTCCAGCAAAAGTAAGTGGTAATAAACCAGCTAAAATCGCCAGAGGAGATAAGGCTAAATTAGTCAAGAAAGGAACATCTGCTTTAAGAGCTAAAATGAATAACCAGATTTGAAATAAATGTAGAAACCAAATAAAAATAGAAGTAGTAGAAACTTTAATTAATTGCCTTTTATCCTCCCAAAAATAATCGTGCATTTCTAACCATGATTCTTTTAAACTCTCTAATTTTTTCCCTATTTTTTTAGGTAAAATCTTAATCCCAATGTCAAAAAAAACAATAGCAAATTTTCTAGAACCTAAGAGAATTAAACCTAATATTAAACCTACTCCTACTCCTATAGTCATCAACCAGAAAAGAGAATTCTTGTCAGGATAAACTATCAAGCCAAATACACACCATAAAAGTAGTGATAACATATCACAGGCTTTTTCAAAGACTACTAAAGAGAGAGATAGAGTACCACTTAAATGTCCTCTATCTTTCATAAAATAAGCCTTAGCAATATCACCCATTTTTGATGGTAAAACCATATTCAAAACACTAGCACCTAAAATCAAACGATTTGCTTCCAGAAAATCTAAACTGCTTCCTTTAGGCATTAATTGTTGTAATCGCCATGAGGTAAATAAAGTAATGGGAATTACCATTGCTAAGGACAAAAACATGATTAAACCATCACAATTAGCAAAAACTTTTGCTAAATTTTGTAGGTCAATTTTAGAGTAAATAATTAGTAGAATAGCAACGCTTACGGCAATCGAAATATATTTTTTCATTGGATTTATTAGATGATTAATTATGGCTATTTAGTTACTTATAATTTTCTTTCTAATGTTAAATTTTGCTTGGGTTCAAGTTGTTTTATTTGTGGAGTAAGATCGAGCCAACGTTGTAGCTGTCCTTCTTGAAAAGTTCGACTCATAACTACATATATAGAAGTTTGATCGCAACCTATTCCCCCTGCAATAACGGAATCCCATGATTCTGCAGTTAATTGATCGTAAACAACCCAATTGCCATTATTCCATTGTAAAGAACGATAGAAGCCAAAAGGAGCATTTTTCTTACCAGTAATCAGTATTTTTTGCAGAGTTTTACGGATTAAATTTGGGAAAAAACGTCCTAGTGTAAACATAACTATTCTTAAAACAATTAAATTAAAGCTAGTCATTTGTTTTTGTTTTGCCCAACCTAAAGAACCTTGAATAATAATTTCATTTTCCCCTAGTTCAATTTTGTAACGAGAGCTAACTAAATGAGCTACTGCATTTTTTACTTTATTTCCTTCCTTGATTAACAGAGAAAATTGAGTATCAGAAAGAATTAATTTATTGTCACGAAATAGTTTGAAAACTCCGCCTTTATTAAGAGCAAGATAAAGTTCAGTATTTTCCCTCCTATCTATTAAAATACCTCCTTCTTTTAAATGAAATCTTCCCTGAGGGCGAGGGGATAAATCAGGTCGAACTTCAACAAAATCACGCCAAGCTAAAAGGTAATTCCAAGTATGATGTCCTACTATATGATCGTCCGCATAACAAGGATTTAATCCTTTTTCTAAACCCTTTAAAAAGCGATCGTTAATATTCAATGCTTCTGGCATCCATTTGCCCACTAATTCAAAGCCATAGGGAAAGAAATTATAAGTATTACGACTGGTATATTCTCCACCATAAGACCCATCTGGATGAACAAAATGACTAGCAAGAGCAACAGCTTTCGCTAAAGCACCTTTTAGATCGATATTAGGATTAAGTTCATAAATCCATGCTAAACAAGAGATAGTTAAAGTATGATAACCTGGGTCGCATCCTTCATACTCTTGAAACCATGAAGGTTGGTTTCAAGA
>NZ_JAAHGK010001239.1:0-2264 GCF_010672505.1 Okeania sp. SIO2B9
TGTCTAACAAACTAGGAAATTCAGCAGTACCACATCCTATATCTAGAAGCTTGAGTTTATTTTTAGCAAATCCTTTAAATAGATTATTAAATGAATATTCTTCAATTAATTTTTCATAATCTATTTGAGTCACCTGAAACCATGAATATAGGTCTAACTTTTCTGCTTGATAATAAGATTTTGAAGGATTAGAATTATCATTTGTTAATTTCATATTATTTTGAATTTTGTAGTTATAAAAAGGTCATTATAAGTATTATATAACAAATAATAATTATCATATGCTTGCTTTTTGAGAACTGTCTTAATTTTCAATTACTTATATTTTCATTATTTAATTATTTACCACCATCTTGTACCTGGTTCGCCTTTAAATGGCCCGACAATATCAGCAGTAATCCATCCTGCATAAAAATCTCCTGCTTGAGGCGTAGCTAACTCATCATTAACATAACAAGCATCCATTAAAGCAGCCACAAAACTATAGTATTCTTGAATAGCTACAAAATTTGCCGTAGGTTCAACACATCGCCAAGCGGCATTTTTTATATACTTTTCACCAATACAAACATCGTAATATTGATAAATACCTTTCCACTCACAAAAACCTTTCTTTGGTGTTTCAATTAGATGTTCTAATTTAATATCTTCGGGGGAAAAATAATAGGTAGGAGTATGACTCGTTTCTAAGACTCTTTTCCCAGACAAAATAGCCTTTTACTATAATATTTTAACGTCAATTTACCACCTACTACTGTTCTGATTCTTGGTGCAAATTAGACAAATCTTCTAAACTACTAAAATTATCAATTGCTCTTCCTAAATTTTCTAACTTTTCCAGAGATAACTTCAGTCAATTTTTTTTGACCAAAGTATTTTTGATGAAAGTTTTTTCTTTCTGTAATTACTTTGTTTGATTGAACTTCCTCTTTAACTAATATTCCTTGAAATTCTGGCATTTTTTCAAAAGCTTCAATCCATTTAGATACCAGATAAGAAAAAATAATGCTTGAGTCAGTTAGTAGGTAAAACTTTTTCTGAGTCATAACTTCTGTTAGTCTATAATTATGCCAAATTTTTACCAAGACCAGAGGAATGTTTTATTCAAGAATATTTAGAGCTTATTTACCTGTTATTACTACCCTTGAACAATCCTAAAACCAGCGTGTTGATAAAAGTTTGGACGGAACCAATTACGATAATATTTCAAAGCTTCTGTTCCATTAGTTATCCAACATCCCCCTAACATCATATTATGTTGACTATCAAAAAATGGAGCCGAATAATCTTCATAGAGTTGATGAGTTTTAAATCCTGAAAGAGGATTCAAATTATCAGTTAACCATTCCCAAACATTACCCCGTAAATCATATAATCCCGATTCATTTTTTGCTGTTTCTAAGAAACCAACAGGAGTAGGAGAACCAAATTTAAAATTCAGATTATAATTATCTACCTCTACTTCCCTACCATTTCCATAAGTTGCTAAATTATATTCAGCTTCACCCATTAACCTAGTATTTTCACCTTTCCAATTACAATAAGCCATTGCTTCATAATGATTAACTTCTACAGGCCAATCTAAATGTAAGTCTATTTCATCAAACATAGCTCGATATTTATAACCACCATTTTCAGGTATCCAAAATTTAGGATGTTTGATATTATTTTGAGTTTTCCAAAGCCAACTTTCTTGAGTCCAATAATCTTTATTTTCGTAACAACCAGCCTTGACAAATTCTAGAAAATCTGCGTTGGTAATTAAATATTTACTAGCAACAAAAGGTGCAACTTCAACTTGGCGATCGCCATATTCTATATCCCAACCAAAAGTAGGATTATCTTCTGGTTTACCTATTTTTACTACCCCACCAGAAACTTCAACCATTTCATTATTAATTGGCCTAGCATTTGTAGGAGCATATTCCCAATTACTAGGACGTTTTACTTTTTCTACAGGTAGTTGCCGAAACAACATGGATGAAGTTTCGATATGAATGCGTTGATGTTCGATACCCATCATCAATGCCCACAGAGGATGATTTTGATGGATAGGGAGATTTAAAGGAGTTTTCTCAATTAGGTCTAATATGATTTGATAGACTTTTTCTCGATACTGCCAAACATCTTCAAGTTTAGGCCAGTTGATATGGGCGATCGCTTGGTCTAACTCTTCTGGTATTTCTGGATCTACTCCTAGCTCAAATAATATTTCGTAGTTAGGGTTGAGGCGTTTTTCTAATAATTCCACACGAATTAATTTA
>NZ_JAAHGK010000124.1:0-9368 GCF_010672505.1 Okeania sp. SIO2B9
TGTAAAAAATTATCAATAGGTACACTAATAGTTATATTTTCTCCATTATTCAACTTACCAGTTTTCCCTGATATAATAGTCTCATCAATCTCAATTGGTTTTAGTTTTCTGGTATCAGGTTGAGACTTATTTTTATTTTGTTTTTGATTAGATTTTGGCATAAAGTTCTCCCCTTATCCAGGTTTATGATTAAAAATATCTATAAGTAAAAAAAATCAGTCGATCTATATTTCTTTAGGAGTAAATTATGACACAAATACTACAATCTCCAAAACCGATAGTTTATCAAGGACATTTTGGAGAATTTACGATCACAAAAAGCGATCGCCTTAGTGTCATTATTTATCGTAGTGGCCTGATGATAGCTGCCCTTAGTTTTGCATTAGGCAGCACCTTAGTCTTATGGCAAGGCAACAACCCAGCAGTGATTAAAGCACTAACACCCATCTATGGCTGTTTTTGTCTAGCTTTAGGTCTAAGTTTAGTCACTATTCATATCTATATGGCCATTTTACACCGACTACTCCAACTATTTTGGATTATAGGGACTATTACTACAGTAATCTTAGCAATTAACAGTACTCAGCCCCTGTTCTTAGTAGTTTACACTAATCCAATTACCATTTTGGGTGTTGGTTTTACCTTTGCTGCCTTGACTGGTATTTATTTCAAAGAAGCTTTTTGTTTTAACCGCCTAGAAACAAAATTCCTCACACCTTTAGTACCTTTTTTACTACTATCTCATATGGCTGACTTTTTATTACTTGAAGTCAAAGAGTTTTTATTGGGAATTTGGGCATTTCTATTTATAGTTTTTGCTATCCGAAAGGTATTCCAAGCAATACCTCCAGATATTGGTGATAAGAGTGTTTTTGAGTATTTACACAAAAAACAAGAAGAAGTAGCTCATAGCTAGAAAGAGCTATTAACAGTAAATATTACTGAAGTTAAATCAAGAAGATTGAGTCTTTTTGAATAGATAGCAGTTATAGCAAATCTAAAAAATTTTGCTACCTACATTTAGTTAAGAGTAAAAGTAATCAATAGTCAGTAGTCAGGAAAAACAGAATAACAACATTTACAGCAGATTCCAAGTATATGAAGACATATATTAACAATTAAATGTTACCACTGCGGGCATCTTGCCCGCTATAGTTGTACCTCAACCCTGATGGAATCTAATCTACCAAAAGTCCTACTACGCTCATAACTTTGATTTTGCAAACTTATAAAGCACTCAAGTATAGCAAGATTTTTAGTAATTGATATTATCTAAAATTCAGTTTAAATAAATTACTTATGAAGGTCAAGAGTAAAGAACAGAAAAAAATTATAAATCTGTTTTATTAACCGGATTTAGTGTGAGATGAAATCTGTTACTTTCTTTCTTCTTTACTTCTTAGTTGATTACTTAAATGTATCCAAAAAACATTTTATTACAATGGCAGGAAAAATTAATTTTAATAATCCAGGTATGGATATTAATTCTAGGATTAATTATCTTTCTAATTACGATTTGCTGCTTTAATATTTATTCATTCTTAGCACTAACCTCCCCCATAAAAGCAGATATACTAATAGTTGAGGGTTGGATGTCTGACTATGCAGTAAAGTTAGCGATCACTGAATTTCAGCAAGGTGCTTATCAAAAATTAATTACCACAGGTTCGCCCATAGGTAAGGGATATTATCTATCAGAATACAATAACTTTGCCGAACTAACAGCCGCAACTTTAATTGCCTTGGGTGTCGATCCAGACCGAGTAGTTGCGATACCAACTCCTCAAGTTGTTAAGTATCGCACTGCTGCCTCTGCTATTGCGGTTAAAGAATGGCTAAAAACTTCTCATATGAAAGTAAACTCTATCAATATCTATACCTTAGGACCCCACGCTCGCCGTAGCTGGATGATTTATCGAAATATTTTCAGTCCAGATATTCAGGTAGGTGTGATTGCTCTTGAACCTAAAGATTATAATCCTCACAGATGGTGGCAGTCTAGTGCAGGTATGCGGACTGTTGTTGGAGAGGCGATCGCTTATTTTTATACCCGTTTTGTCAATTGGACATCTTGAAGAAGAAATTAGGAGTTAGTAGACAGGAAAAAGCATTAATTAGGCATTTAAGACCCATCACTCATTAAAGACTACCAAATTTTATGTTTGCTAGAGGGTCTTAAACGCACTTGCGAAACATAAAAATTTTACAGAATTCAATTCAAAATTCTGCACTTTGTTAATCCAACGTTTCCCTTACCTAAATTCTTTCTTGATAATTATAGGAGCTAAACTAAGTCCTATAATTAACTTTAATAATAAAAATGAATTAAATTAGTAGCGACGAGAGTTGTTTCTGCGACCACCGCCACCAAAGGAAGGTCTTTCCTCCCGTGGCTTAGCTTTATTAACTTTTATTTCGCGATCCATCCATTCAGCACCATCAAGTGCAGCAATGGCCGCTTCTTCTTCTGCCTCAGTATCCATTTCCACGAATCCAAAACCACGAACGCGTCCTGTTTCACGGTCAGTTGGTAAATGAACCCGTTTAACAGAACCATATTCCTTAAAAACCTCAGATAGATCATCCTGCGTGACATCGTAGGATAAGTTGCCTACATAAATTGACATAGATATTCTCCAAAATTAAGATTTTTGTAGAGATTTAGATTTCGGAGAGAAGCTTGTCAATAGCGACAGGAAAGTAGCCCTCAATATAAACAAACATTATAACCGAATTTATTCTCACCTTCTATAATAGCACAATAGATATTTATATTCAGAGACTTTTTTGAAAATATTGAAAATATTTAAGACGAGAAAATGACCAACTAAGTTCGTTTCACTAAAGTCAGAAGTCAAAAGTCAGAAGTCAGAAGTGATATTTTAGACACTTATATAAAATCCGGTTATACAGTTATCGCACTTTCTACTTCCATTCAATGCAGACTTGAAGAAGGAGACAGGAGACAGGAGACAGGAGGAAAATTACATGGGGATAGTCAACAAAGGGCCGCTCCGCGTCTACGCTCCCCCAAGTAATTTTGAACACCCCCGTTGACGGTGGGGTATTAAACCCACAAAGAAAATGATAAAATGCCGGAATATCCCCAGATAATTCCAACTCTCATCCTTTCTTCTTACTGACTCGTGAGTTCTGAGTTCTGACTCCTCTCATCATACAATAACTAATTATCCGGAACTATATTAAAACCTCTACTCTACAGTAATTTTAGCTTATTATTTGACTTCATCAGTTACCAACTATTTGTGACATTTTTTAAGTGAATTGGTATAAGTTCGTGTAGTCTTCTGTAAGGAATAACAAGAGCAAACAAAATAATGAAAAATAATTTACTCTGGAACACTTAAAATGAGCATTGCTCAATGAACAATGCTCAGTATTGAATGGGTTAGAGGTAAGCGCTTTGAGACAAATATTATGCGCTTACCACAGCTAAATTTAATTTTAAGACCCCGAATTAAAGTTGCTTAACCTCAGAAACCAACTTAGCAACCATATCCTTAGCACTGCCAAATAGCATCATAGTTTTATCCTTGTAGAACAAGTCATTGTCCACACCAGCAAAACCAGTGCTAAGACCGCGCTTAATCACAATAGTATGCTTTGCCTTATCAACATCGAGAATGGGCATTCCATAAATCGGACTATTCTGATCCGCACGCGCCGCCGGATTAACCACGTCATTCGCTCCAATCACCAAAGCTACATCTGCCTGGTCAAACTGAGGATTAATGTCATCCATATCATATAACTGGGGATAAGGCACATTTGCCTCTGCCAACAATACATTCATGTGTCCAGGCATCCGTCCTGCAACTGGGTGAATAGCATACTTAACCTCAACACCCAATCCTTCCAACTGGTCTGTCAACTCACGGACAGAATGTTGTGCTTGAGCAACAGCCATACCATAACCAGGTACAATTACCACAGAACGCGCATAACCCAACATCATTGCACCCTCTTCAGGGTCAATACTACGAACAGACTTATCAGTTGTACCACCAGCAGCAGCAGGACCACCACCTTCACCAGTACCAAATGCAGCAAACAGTACATTAGTCAAGGAACGGTTCATACCCTTACACATAATTACTGTGAGAATAATTCCAGAAGCACCAACCAATGCACCAGCAATGATCAACATATTGTTCATCACCACAAAACCAGCAGCACTAGCAGCTAGTCCAGAAAATGAGTTCAACAAAGAAATCACAACTGGCATATCGCCACCACCAATAGGGATGACAAACATTATACCCAATACTAGGGATACGCCTACCAATGCTAAAAATATGGGTAAGTTGAATGGTGTAACGCATAGATAGACACTACCAACAATAAACCCACCAAATAGGAGAGCATTAACAGGTTGTTGCAATGGGAAAGTGATCGGAGAACCACTCATAATTCCCTGTAGTTTAGCAAAAGCAATTACAGAACCTGTAAAAGTTACGCCACCAATTAATACGCCCAATAATGCTGTAATAGTAGTAGGCAATGGAGGAGACTGAGCAACAGCCAAATACCGCCAAAACTCACCTACTGCCACCATCGCAGAAGCAGCACCACCCAAACCGTTGAACAAACCAACCATTTGAGGCATATCAGTCATTTCTACTTTGTAAGCACCGATCGCTCCAATAATTGAACCGACAACAATTGCTACCAAAATCATTTCATAGTTGATTACTTCTTTTTCTAGCAGGGTTGCTACAATAGCAATCAACATTCCCACTGATGCTAATAAATTACCATTACGAGCTGTAGCTGGAGAACCCAACTTTTTCAGTCCCACGAAAAACAAGGATACCGCTACCAAGTAGCTTAATTGGATTCCGGTAGGTATAAAATCGCTCATTATGCAGCCTCCTTCTTCTTGAACATTTGCAACATCCGGTCTGTAACCAAAAATCCACCAACTACGTTAATGGTGGCAAATACTACAGCAATTAAACCTAAAATCACAGTGACATTCCAATCTTTGTCACCAGCGATAATTAGTGCGCCCAAAACAGCAATCCCTGAAATAGCATTAGCTCCAGACATCAGGGGTGTATGCAGAGTTGGAGGCACTTTATTAATTACTTCAAATCCGGCAAATGATGCCAAGACGAATACGAATAAAGCTGCAATTAATGTTTCACTCATAGTCCTTTTACAGTTAATTTTTGACTTTTATACGGCATTAGCAAGGTTTTCAATTCCTTCTCAACAAGAAAAAACGCTCTTGCTGAGTGCCGATCGCTGACTGCTGACTGCTTAACTAACTACCAACAGCAACACCTAAAGCATCTTTGACTCTTTGATTGCGAATTTCACCACCATGGGCAACACAAGCACCAGCAATGATATCATCCTCAAAATCAAGATTTAGCTCTCCATCCTTAATCATCAACTTGAGCAAAGCAGAAATATTTTTGGCATACAATTCACTAGCATGAACTGGCATAGTTGCTGGCAAGTTGACCGGACCAATAATAGTCACACCATTCCACTGTACGTTTTTGCCTGCTTCAGTACATTCACAGTTTCCACCCTGTGATGCTGCCATATCAACTATCACTGCACCTGGTTTCATTTGGTCTACCATTTCTTTAGTTACTAGCAATGGTGCTTTTTTACCAGGAACTTGAGCAGTAGTAATTACAATATCTGAAGCAGCAACGTGTTGGGTGAGAACTTCGCGAGTGTGTTGTTTAGCTTGCTCAGAAAGTTCTTTGGCATAACCACCCTCAGCAACAGTATCTTCCTGGAGAGTTACATCTACAAACTTTGCTCCCAAACTTTGCACTTGCTCTTTAACTTCTGGACGAATATCAAACGCTTCTACCACCGCACCTAGACGACGAGCAGTAGCTATCGCCTGTAAACCTGCAACCCCCGCACCCATTACTAATACCTTTGCAGGTTTAATAGTACCTGCTGCAGTAGTTAGCATTGGGAAAAACTTGGGTAAAGCAGCAGAGGCAAGCAAAACTGCTTTATATCCACCAATATTAGCTTGGGAAGATAAAGCATCCATAACTTGCGCTCTACTGGTACGAGGAATCAACTCCATACTGAATGCAGTTATTTTCCGTTCCGCTAAACGTTGGACGATAGCAGGGTTTCCTAAAGGATCGAGAAAACTAATTAAAACAGTACCCTCTGGTAATTTATCAATTTCTGATTCCTGTAGTACCCCAATTTTTAGAAGTACTTCTGTTTCACGCCACAGGGCGTCACTATCAGAAATTATTTTTGCTCCAGCTTGTTCGTAAGCTCCATCAAAGAAGAAAGACTTTTCTCCCGCACTTGCTTCTACCTGGATTTCTAATCCCTGTTTAACTAATCGTGCTATAACATCGGGAACTAAGGCCACACGGGATTCATTGACCAGAGTTTCCTTAGCTACTGCTATTCTCATAAATTCTCCTTGTCT
This sequence comes from Okeania sp. SIO2B9, assembly GCF_010672505.1. Taxonomy (NCBI): domain Bacteria; kingdom Bacillati; phylum Cyanobacteriota; class Cyanophyceae; order Oscillatoriales; family Microcoleaceae; genus Okeania; species Okeania sp. SIO2B9. Next base: position 6,446 of record NZ_JAAHGK010000124.1, read on the forward strand.
ACTTAAAGTTTGATTTCCTTACCTAAGAACCCTACCTAAAATAATGGGCCTGAGTTAGCTAGCTATAGCTATATTTATTGTTCTTTTACTAATAATTATTAGGCTGATATTTCGTTGCTCATTGCTATCTTTAACTTGTCTTATGAATTCAAGGTGGACATTAAGAAAATATGTGATTTTTAAGACTAAATACTTGGTCATTATTGAAGCTTGAACAAATTCAAAAAAATTGCTAAATAAAGAGGGTATTAAATAAATTTGTGGAGATTACTCTCAAAGTCAATATTTTTAATTTGTCAGTTTGAATAGAGATACTACTCCCTACTCCCTACTTTGGTGGAAATATCTATTTTAAAAATCCTGTTTATACTATTAGGCATCTCCAAAAATCAAAAATCAAATCAATTATCATAAATAAATCATCAATTATTTCCCCTACTCCCTACTCCCTACTCTCTCAGATGTCTATTTTCAAAATCCCTAATGCAGGATGGCGAAAATAACTGACCAGTTACAAAAATTACAAATCAATTTTGACTGTCAGATGTGCGTCTTACATTCTGTTCGCGGAGTGTTTCTGGAGGAAACGGAAACCTCGCCAATTAGCACTCGCTTTTGACTTTTAACTTTTGACTTTTAACTTCCGCGTAGCAGCACTAGCCGTATATATAAAATCTTGATAAAGTTTTAGTGAAGAGATTTTAAAATTAGAGGAAGTTTTATGAAACGTATACTTTCTACTTTGCTGGTTAGCAGTTGCTTATTAACAGGTGTACCAATTGCTAGCTTGGCTCAAGGGATGCCAGGATTTACATTATTTGGTGGCCCAGAACAAAAAAATCAGTTAAACTTCCGTTTAGATTCTGGTAGGTCTGGGACTTGGGATCGTTATCGACTACGGATACCAGCAAACAAATTAAATTTAGCAGTTGCCCAGTTATCAATTTTTTATCCCAATTACTACAAAGGTTCATTTGATACTGACAAAATAGAAATTCGTGTTGGGGGAGGAAGTTCAGAAAAACCAGAATCAATACCTATTGATGAAATAGTATGGGACAAAGAAAATAATTTTGTCGAAATTTACCCTGCTGAACCTATTCCTGCGGGTAATAAAATTGAAGTAGTTTTCAGCAATGTCAGAAATCCCAGATTTGGTGGAATGTACCACTTTAATGCCAATATTAGGACTCCTGGTGATGTGCCTTTACTACGTTATATTGGCACATGGCTTTTGACCATAGAATAGAATATTTGATTGAAAAATAGACGATAGATTTGCCCTGTTTTACTTTATATGATATACGTGCTATGATTAGGGATTGTGACTTTAAATTGTTATTAGATTAGTGGCTAAGGAGTAGAAAAAATGACTCAAAGGACTTTACATGGAACAAGTAGAAAAAGAAGAAGAGTATCTGGCTTTAGAACAAGAATGCGTACTAGAAATGGCCGAGCAGTAATTAAAGCACGTCGGCAAAAAGGGCGGGAGCGTCTAGCAGTCTATTAGAAAAAGAAAATTAGTGCAGGATGGCAGAAATAACTAACAAGTTACAAAATCCTAAAAGCCTTACCAATCAATACTTTAGAGGGCGTTAGCGGCAGCTTGGCGCTAGCCAATGCCATTTTTTCCTACGACTTTTGACTTCCGCGTAGCGACACTAGAAATAATTCTGATGATTATAGACAAATTTTAAATAATCTCACTATGTTGCCTATCGAAAACAGGCTGCGTCATTATAAAGATTTTGGTGCTGTATATCAAAAAGGAATTCGCAAGAATAGTTCTGATCTGACATTAAAGGCTCTGCGTCATCAGCAAGAGCCTAAATTACCTCAAGGTACAGATAATTTAGAATCTCTGCGACCTACTCGCATAGGCATTACTATTAGCAAAAAAGTGAGCAAAGGAGCAGTAGTCCGAAATCGAATTAAACGCCAAATTAGAGCAGCTTTACGTCAAATGTTGCCATTCATTTCCAAAGGATGGGATATAGTGATTGTAGTTAAACCAACAGCTCAACAGTGCAATTATTCTCAATTTCTGCAACAATTAGAAGAGTTATTGACACAAGTGGAGGTGTTGGATGGGTATTCGAGAGGAAGCCTTTTATGAAGGTGGTCCCCACATAGGAGATTTAATTCTTAACTTATTAATTGGTTTAACAATTATTGGCCTACCTCTAACTGTTGCTGCTATTGTTAGAGCTTTATGGCTACGTTATAGGATTACTAATAGGCGAGTTTCCGTGATTGGAGGCTGGATGGGACAAGATAGAACAGATATTGTTTACTCAGAAATTGTCAAAATAGCAAAAGTCCCCAGAGGATTAGGAGCTTGGGGGGACTTAGTAGTTACTCTCAGAAATGGTACTCGTTTAGAACTAAGAGCAATACCAAGATTTAGAGAAATTGAATCTTACATAACTGAAAAGATGGCTGCAAAAGCTCAAAAAACTAATAGTCCTACTAATTGATAGTTATTTAACTATTATTTTTCAAAGCTACTATGTCTTTCAATTAGCTACTACTATAATATCGACCTAGTAAATGTTCTTATAAATGACTAATTTATATGTATTGAACTAGATACCTTTATTATATAGTAATCAAAAATTAAAAATAGTCGAAATTAGAAATATCACCAGCCCCAAGGTTGACATAAAATAATGGATTTTGGTATAGGTTTTCTTTCCAACAATATAATGCTGCCGATCCTAGATTTTTTCTACGGGATCGTACCAAGTTATGGTCTAGCGATCGTAGCTTTAACTCTTGTAATTCGCGCAAGTCTCTACCCGTTAAATGCGGGGTCAATTAGGAATATGCGTAAGATGAAAGTTACGCAACCTTTGATGAAAAAGCGACAAGAGGAGATTCAAAAACGCTATAAAGACGATCCACAAAAACAGCAGGAAGAAAA
>NZ_JAAHGK010001240.1:0-2258 GCF_010672505.1 Okeania sp. SIO2B9
CTGAAATAATTTTCTTAATTGTTTTAGTAGTATTTTTCTCGCGCACAATAAAAAATTGGATGAAAGAATGGATATTAGTTAATTTAGCAATCAAAATTGTTAAACCACTAACAAAATTACTAATAATATTTTTCAAACCAATACCAATGCCAATACTTAAAGCACCAGCAATTACAGTAATTGAGGTTAAGTCAATGCCTGCATTATGAAGCACAATTAAGATACCAGTTATTGTAATGATGTAATTAATAATAGAGGCGATCGCTTCTCTTGTACCTTTTTTGATTCCTAAATTAACTAATATCCATTCTTTCATCCAATTTTTTATTGTGCGCGAGAAAAATACTACTAAAACAATTAAGAAAATTATTTCAGTAATATTCTTGATGGAAAATGATTTATTCCCTAACTCAAATATTTCAAATATAACTATTTTAACTAAGAGTCTAAATATATTTTTTATTTCTATAAGTATCCAATTCATCTTAAACCCAGTGTATTTAATAAATGAGGAAAAATTAAATATATAAATTAAATAGCAAATGTAAAAGAGGTTCAACCTCAGTCTATTTAAAAATTGTGTAAGTAAAAAAATATCATTTTATTCCCCCTGTTGCCTGTTGCCAGATGAGCTGTTGCCTGCGCACAGCGCTATACTGACTACTTGCCCTTTATACTAAGCGCGTGAAGTTCCGAATGTAGAATTAAGAAAATTATTTCAGTAATATTCTTTAATGAAGAATGATTTATTCCCTAACTCAAATAGTTATTTTTTAAAGATTTTAACTAACAGGCTAAATATATTTTTTATTTCTAGAAATATCTAATACCATTTTGATAGATTTTTGTTACAAATAATTAAGTTATTGCTAGTAGTCATTAAGACAGAAGAAAAGTTTGTCAGCATTTATTGCAATTTGAGGATGAGTATTTTTAATAGTTTCAATATCATCAAAACCAATTATACCAAATTAAAAAAAGGTAGTTACATCTTAATTTGTCATTTATTGCTACAATTAAAAATTTTATATATCCATCAAATGTCAAAATTCAGCATTTTTTCCTCTTTTTTATCTAGTTTTTCTTTCCCTGTTGCCAGATGAGCTGTTGCCTGTTGCCCGTGTCGAGACTGTAGCAATATTTTATGAAATTGGTATTAGAGCTATTTCTCTATCACTAACAACTATGAAATTTGTACTTTTGGGTTATGACTGAATTAATGTCATTTATCCTAGCAATTATCCTCTAAATCAAGTTACTAATACTTGTGCATTTTCGACAATCTTTACTTCCCTTTGGAGAATAATTGCCAGATAAGTTCCTATTTCTACTTTTTTCATTAGCACTTGTTCTGCTAAAAATTTATGGGAGGATATATAATCACTAATTGCTTAAATTTATTCTGTGTAAAATTTACGAAATACTGCTAATTTTCGTGACTAATTTACTACCTATTTCATGATTTATATCCTTTTGTTTTTTTACTTAAAGGGGTTGAATAGAATAAATGGTTGATCTCAATACTTGTATGGCAATTATTAGATGAATTTTTAACCTCGATAAATAGTTGAATCGATTCCATATATATTATTAATTAAGTAAAATACTAAACTGATTTATGATACTCAATCTAATTTAGAGAAGATAAAAAATGACAAACATAACTTATTCTGACTTTGAGAAAATAGAAATAAGGGTGGGAAAAATTATTGGTACAGAAGAATTTCCAGAAGCCAGAAAACCAGCTTACAAACTGTGGATAGATTTTGGTGAATTTGGCATCAAAAAGTCTAGCGCAGGATTAACAAAGCTCTATATTCGTCAAAATTTAGTGGGCAAATTAATTCTAGCAGTTACAAATCTGCCACCACGTCAAGTCGCTAACTTTATGTCTGAGGTCTTGGTTTTAGGTGTGGTGATGGATGATGGAGAAGTTGCTCTGATACACCCAGATCGAGATGTACTACTGGGCCAAAGAATATTGTAGTATTTTGAGCGCCCTCTGGTTAGAATTCTTCTACCATCCATTCTGAAGCTCTCTCGCCTAAGTCTAGAGGAATACTAACTGCCTTACCTAGTCTAGGTCTTTCTTTTGTATTCTCAATGTAGTTCTTAACAGTTTCTACACCGCCAAAACCATTGATATAGGTGGCTATTGCATCTAGATGGGCCAAATAATCTACTTCTGTCATCGGAAAAGATACTTGTTCAAGGTACTTCCACATAACCTGCACAAATATTTTGCCTTTTGTCCGCCA
>NZ_JAAHGK010001241.1:0-2257 GCF_010672505.1 Okeania sp. SIO2B9
ACCTTTCAAAGCAAGGGGGCATTGCAGTAGGGGTTGTTTCTTTCGTTCCTTGCGATCGCTTCGACGTAAAATTATTGATTTACAAGCATTATAGTCTAATTTGGCCAGTTAAGTTGTGTAAGTCCCACTAGTAAAAAATTTACGCATAAATACTTGCTCTGATGATGACTCAATCACGGCAGCTATAATTTTCTTCTAAAATTCTGTCTCCTGTTTTCCCCTCCTGGGAGGGGCGAGGGGTGGGTTGTCTCGTGACTCCTTCTTCGGTTGCTACATTTTGTGGTGCGGAATGTGGGCTAGATAATTAAAGCCTTCTTCCTTCTGCTATATTAGAAATTTTATCAAGGATGAGGTACACCCGTGGCGAGCAAGATGCTCGCACAATAAAAGTTTTATTGGTAGTCGTACATTATCCGGCAATGTTTATTATGAGAACAGTGGGAACATCTTGCTCCCGTGCCTGGTATTACTTTTTGCTGTATACCATTACGCGAGCAGGATTACCATTTTATTTAAACTCCGTCTTTACAAGATTTAGTATGACTAGCACTTAACCATTGCTGAAATACCTCAAACCTGCCATCATCAGGATTAACAATACGATAAATTCGCAATCGCTTTTTCTGGTGAGTTTCTGTACGCAAACACTCCAAACTATAACCAATTTTATCCAAAAAACGCCGCACTATTGTAATCGGACTAGAATTTACCGCCAACCCTATCCCGACTATAGTTTTAATTGCTGCTCGGTTTGCTAAAGCGGTCTTGGCCAACAATTGCAAATCTTCATCAATATTTTTCAACTCCCGTTGCTTATCTTTCAACAATAGCGGTATTTTCAATAATTCCATCACCCCGATGGTTGCACCCAGTAAGCGATCGTTAAAATCAGGTATGAAAATATTTCCCTTGCCTAACTCCAAAATTGTTTTCGCTACCTCAGCATCTCGTGCTACTAAGTATTGTCGTCCTACGGTCATAAAATAATGTAGTTGCAACTGTTGATACCATCCAGCATCATCTTTTTCTACCAATTCAGAAGTTATGGGAATACTATAACGCAACATTAATTCAAATTTTCGTTGTTCCCGTTGTTGTTTGCTGGTTTTGGATAATCGCTTTTTGAGTTTTTGATACTCGGTTAAACTAATATTTCTGGCAGTAGCGATCGCCTCACATTCTGTCTGATAATTTTGCTTAATTACAGTAGCGATCGCTTCCTGTAAATCATTAATTTCTGTAAGTGTTTCTGATGATTTTTTGGCTTCTAAATTATTAGCTAAAACTTCTGGGGAAGCTTCGATAATATGATGTCCTTCGACTCGCAAAGCTTCTAAAATAGACTCTCGATATTGATTCATTCCTGCATTGAAACGAACCGCTATTTTTGCCCAACACAAAAAAGATTCTGCTTGAAAACCTGTTTCTATATCGTCCAAACTATCAAAATCTGATTGTTGTAATAGTCTAATATTGAGTTGAGTCAGACGTTGTTCGGAATTGAGCAAAGAAGTAATAGAAGTCGAACCATTACCAACTTGATTAAAACCAGAATTTGCTACCCATAAATATCTGGGAATATTCTCACGAACTCTACCCAAAGATTGACAAACTGAAGTTGCTCCTTGTACTCCTTGAGCAATAGCCCAAACTGAAGTGAAATGACCTTGAATATCAATACTAATTCCTGTTTCAATGGAGGGAGAAGCTAAGACAATATCATATTGTGGCAATACTTGATTTAATGATTTAATACAACCATAAGCAGGATGATTAGGTTCTGCTAAAGATTCTGAATCTATTCTGAGGATTTTTAAGTCAGGAAACTGTTTTTTTAGATAAGCTTCTAAAGCACGGGTTCCCCATTTACTGGTAATTTTTTGTGCTGACAAACACACCATTGGTTTGCCACCTTCACGGATATGTTTGTGTAAATCTGCTATTAATCTTTTGGGAGTAGTTTCTGGATAATTAAAAACTTGCCAAGCTTCTTTTTCTCCTGGTAGCCAATCATTTTGAATAATAAAAGGTTCTAATTTTACTCCTGCTAAAGCTTGTAGATAATCTATTGAAATATCGCTTAAGTCAGCATCAGCTATAAATACCTGACCGACACCTCCTAAAACATTTAGCATTAATGTTTTGAAAGACCTGAGAATTTCTACTCGGTTTTGCCGACAAGTATTAGAATTTAAACCATGCCAAATTACCTGTTCTATTTCATCAATAATTACCACTCCATTCGACCAATTTTCCG
>NZ_JAAHGK010001242.1:0-2255 GCF_010672505.1 Okeania sp. SIO2B9
TATCCCTGTTCCCTTTTCAGAGCTTCCTACTGACCAATGTTAAATTAATTTTGCACAGGTACTTATAATCTTTAGACATCTCCAATAATAAAACATAAAATCAATTATCCCACTCTTACTCATCAATTATTTCTCCCTACTCCCTGCTCCCTACTCCCTACTCCCTCTTTTGGAGGAGATGTCTTTTATATCATGTCCGGTTGAATAGTGATAAATAAATAACTACGGAGCAGTCAGGAGTCAGGAGTCAGGAGTCAGGAGTCAGGAGGGAAGAAAGAAGAAGAACAGGAGAAGAAGGAGAGAGTTTTCTTATCACTAATTATCCGGATATGATATTAGATATTAATACTCTGGGGAATTTGAGAAGGCAGCAAATACCTATACTGTGGGCGATTAAAATTGCGCTGCTCAATAGTTGCTTCAACCTGGTTCAGATTTTCCTGAAACTTCTCCAGTAGAGGTTTCACCTTGGAATCAGTAAAATGATTTTTTGAATACTCACCCAGTTTCGTGTAATAGACAGACCCCAGTAAATATGTGAGATTCAGTTGTCCTTGTGCCTGCTCTAGAGGTGGCAGCAGATCCAAATAATCTTGCTCGCTTACTTCACCTTTGAGAATTGAACTAGGCAAATAACCAGCTAATGGAACCGCCGGAGCATAAGACATTATATCTTTCTGGGGAAAATTAACAGCAGCGTGTTGAGCACTAGCAGTAAAAATAATTAACGTCACAGCATTAATCAAATACTCTAGTGTCCTAATACCTCCATCCTCACCAAAATCAGGTACACGAGCACCATCAAAAGCCATAACTTCACCTGCCCAAGCTTGTAGTCGCCGATCTGCCTGAACTTCTTCATCTCTGGAATAATAAAGACTCAGATAATCTGAAACCCATTGATGAATAGCATCCCACAGCAACAGAGCATCATCGCGATCAGGATAAACAGGAAGTAAATTAGAATCGTCAACGCCCCGCTGCTTCAGTTGCTCCGGTAACATAGCTCCATTAAAACCATAACTCTGTAACCCTAACACCGCCAAAACACGAGCGTTATCAATAGTAGATGACAGTAAACTATCAACTCCACCCTTGGGAGCAATTAAAATTCCCTGAGCACCATCGTTAATTGCTAAAGTACCTTCAAAGTGAGGACGCAACAGCAGACTTAAGCAATGATTTTGGGGGAGTTGGCGATGGGTAGGTGGAATAAATGATCCCACAAATAAATGAGTTCTCCCTAAATGACTGACTGCCTCGTGAAAGTTAGCATCTACTATCTCTACAACTGTTTTAGCAAATAACCAAGCATACTTAGAAGAGTTGGGGGTAAAGATGGGGTTATCTGCTCCTGGAGTTTGACCGCATTGAATAGCTACAGGACGTAATTTACGGTTTGGGTCTGAACCTTTTGGCACTGCGAATAAAGCTAGAGGAGCATAAATATACTTTTGGTATTTATTAGGATAAGTACCATTAAGAGCACCTGCCAAAATTTTATAGTCTGCTAGATAGAGTCGCCCTTCTTTTCCTGCTGCTGCTAATGAATCATCATTACCCATAACTTCCTGATATTGAGTCTCCGTCACCGGAAAACGTTCGTCAAGACTTGATACCTGCTCAATCATTAGGGGGTTATAACCTGCTACTCGCATATAAGCAAACACTTCATCTTCTTCAAAAGTATAAGCGATGCTTGGTATACCTCCTGTTTCTGGAAATAGCTCTTTATAGGAGAAGAGCTTTTGATAATCTTCAAGACTGGTTGCATGACCTTCTGGACTTCCTTCCTTTAATACTTTTACAGCTTCCTCCAAAATATCTTTAAGTACTGACAGACCATTTTCCCTGAGGATGGAAACAAACAGGTCATCTATTTCATGAAAATCGTCAGGTATTCCTTGACTCAACAATTGTTGAGTTAATAATAATTGTTGATTCAACAATAATTGGAAAAAAAATGGTATGATTTTATTATCCTCTCCAATTTTTATTGATTTTATTTGCTTATAGATTACTTCTAAGATATATTTAATTACATCGTCTCTTACCCCCTTATTTCCTTGGTTTCCTCGGTTTGTAATTACGATATTCACAAATAGAAGACGTATACTCTTTACCAATAATAAAAACCATTCTTTAGAAGGTTTTTCTCGTTCTGGTAATTCATTCACCATTGCCACAGGAGGAATGTGGTTATAGTTATATTGATATTCTTGTTTGGCTACTTCTAAATTATGATTTACTGATGA
>NZ_JAAHGK010001243.1:0-2254 GCF_010672505.1 Okeania sp. SIO2B9
AGGGAACAGTGTTCAACAATGAATAATGAATAATGAATAATGAATAATGAATAATGAATAATTACCTCTCCTTGAAAAGAAGAGGATTGACAAATTCATGAAAATTTTTTTTTATTATCCCCTTAAAAGGGGAGACGCATACCCACAATTTTTCGGTAATACTTATGGGGACTGTAGCAAAAACAAGTTCAAAATATAAATTTGATTTTGACGAAAAGGACAATATCACCTAAGTCCTAACAAACTTAAGTAATTAAGGTACTTTGTTCAACATTTATCATCCTTGCATAGAGAATTTGCTCATTAATTTCTAGATTATTAATTAAGCTTAAAGAAGTTACAATACCATCGCCTATTAATTCTCCTTCTATCTCTCCATACTCGACCTGCAAAATAATATTATCTGCCCGTGAATCATTAGATACACTATCGGGATCTTGCCAGGTTCCCAAACCACTAATTTCTGTTGTTGCTTTCATAAAATTTAATGATTCAGATTTGAATCTGGGTACAGTTAATGTTAATAATTCCTGTTCAAATCTAGTAAATTTAACATGATTACTTTCATCTCCAAATAGCAGTGCAAAAAGTACATCCTTAGCTAGAAGAAGTAATTCATTACCCTGGTTACTCCGATATTTTTCTGTTATTAAGTCAGTGCCTTTTTCTGGAGGATTATTAATTAAATATCCAGCTTCTATTAGTTGATTGCGGTCTCTTTTTTCATGTTTTTTGAGGAAATTATCTAATTTTTCTCTATCTAATGCCATATCTTTCAGGCGTTCTATTCTTGAAAGCCTCTCTTGAGCTTTTTGTTCTTGAATAGCTTTAATATCTTTCTTTTTTATATATAAAGAATCTAAAGTTAAACGTATAATTTGTTCAATTAACCATTCTCGGTCTTGTTGTACTAAATAACTGCGTAATTTTTCCTCGAACTGAGGAGCTAGCTCTTCTTTAACAGAACTAACTATACCTTGAATATTCAGACTCATTTCTGCTCTCCTAAGCACTGGTAATTCAAACAATAGATTTGTTTGGTATTTTACTCATTCTATAATATAGAGCCACTTTATAGATATTGATTGATAATTTTAAATTTCTTCTACTATAATTTTATTTCCTAGTTCAATTACTCTAATGGCAATTTTCTGTAATTACTAAATTGAACTGCTATTCTATTCAACTATATGTATATAGTTCTAATAATAATTAAATTGTTTTAGAGCTTTATATAACTCTAAAATAAAACCTAAATTATAACGCATCCTTCGCTCTCCAATCCAAATCGGCATTTTTGCAGAGGTCTATTATCCATCATCCGTACATCCGTGGCATAATCCGTGTCTAGCCACCCTAATTCAACAACCGAATCTGGGCCAAAACAAAAACAGCAGGAATCACACGGCCATAATTTGTAGCGATCGCTCTCCAACCCAAATCGGCCAAAAACCAAGTCCAGAGCATCGGGCCTAAAAAACTTAAAGCTGTCCTTGCTGCCCCATAACGAGCTGCACTTATGGCCATACCTCGATTAGCCATCTGCATAGTTATGTGACTTTGAAACTGAGCTGCTGCGGTTGCCCCACCCCTAACTAATGCTGCTTTTGTCACTTGATATTTAGCAAAATGAATGGCAAACTGGCGGGCAAATTCCTTAAGTAAAATGGGTTTCAAAATCGAACTCACGGCCAAAGCACTACCACCTTTCAACAGTAAACTTAATGGATTTTTTTGTATTAATATTGGTAAAGGCTGAGGCACATTAGATTCGGCAAGGGATCGACATATACTTTGGCTTAAGACCTCTTGTTCTGATTTTGGTAGGCGTTTCCATGCCTGACCTAAAACATGAAGAAATACCTCTGCTTCTAAATCTATAGTTGAAAGCTCTTGAGAGTAGGAAATTTTCAGATAACGACAAATTTTGATTAAAGCTTGCCGATAGGTTATTTGTTGAGTGCGCCCTCGCAATACAGTCATGCCATCTGCCACCAGATAACAAAATCTTTGCTCTAGGGCGTCTAACCAGGCATCGCGATCGCGACTTTGTACATCTATGGGTAGAGGAGTCTGGAAATAATCCAAAGGATTGATCCCGCGCCCAAACAAAAGTTCTGTTAACTGTTGTAACTCCTCTTCTGTTGCTAATTCTAGTGCTGCTCTTAGTTCATTCAACTTAGGTTTCCTCCACACCCACCAAGCATGACTTAGTTATAATTACTCTAGTTTGAGAGGCAAATTACCGAATTAA
>NZ_JAAHGK010001244.1:0-2250 GCF_010672505.1 Okeania sp. SIO2B9
ATATGCTATAACGCTGTAGTGGATTTGCAGTTATATCATGTCCGGATAATGAGCGATAGAACAAAAAAACTTTCTCCTTTTCCTCCTCTTTCTTCTTCCCTCCTGACTCCTGACTCAGTCCTCCTGACTCCAATGTATTTGACATATCAAAAGCTGAAAACTCAGACAACGCCTGATTTTTCCTCCTTCCTTCTGTTGTAGATAACTAAACGCCTTCTTCTTTCTGCTATATATGCTATAACGCTGTAGTGGATTTGCAGTTATATCATGTCCGGATAATGAGCGATAGAACAAAAAAACTTTCTCCTTTTCCTCCTCTTTCTTCTTCCCTCCTGACTCCTGACTCAGTCCTCCTGAGGACTCCGTCGTTTATTTATAAGTATTCAACCGGACATGATATTACAGCGATTTTTAAATGGATGAACCACATAGTCGCACACCAAAACCATTGTAGGGAGATTCCATAAAACCTCTCTACTGTGGTCTACTAATCATAAAAACTACTGTATAATCAAAAACCAGCATATTTTCAGTAGTTAAGGATTGACTAAATGAATGAAAAAGTCAGAAAAAAATCTTTATCTAGATGGAGCAATAGTAGTCAAAAACACAATATTTTTAGTGGTTTTCATCTGTTAATACTCTTAAGCATAAGTATAGTCATTAGCTGGAACTATTTACAACGAAAAGCTCATGCTTCAACTCCTGTTGAAAATCAAGAAGCTTCAACTAATGCTACAGACTTAATAGAAATTCAGTCTCCAATAAAATCAAAATCACCGATTACAAAAAAAATACTAAAAGAACTTTATATTCAGCAAAATGAAAATATTTATTTAGTCATAAAATTAAGCGATCGCCGTGTCTATATATATCAAGACGAGCAATTAAAAACCAGCTATCCCATTGCTATTGGTAGAGAAGGATGGGAGACTCCTTCAGGTACATATAAAGTCATGCAAAAAATTCCAAATCCATCCTGGAAACATCCTTTTACTGGAGAAATAATACCACCAGGTCCAGAAAATCCTTTAGGGGAAAGATGGATTGGTTTTTGGACAGATGGCACAAACTATATAGGTTTTCATGGAACACCCGACGAAGAAACAGTAGGACAAGCTGCTTCTCATGGTTGTGTTAGAATGTTAAATCAAGATGTACTAGCCCTATTTGAAAAAGTAGCAATTGGTACAACTGTCATCGTCGAACCTTAACAGAATATGAGCAGAGTTTATTGATAAATTAAGCTACTAATAATATTAGTTTCTGATAATATCTATATAATTAATTTTGAGGAGTGAAAAATGATCGAATCTACCACAAATAAATGCCTTAGTCCGATGCTAAAAATCAACAAGGGAGCATATAATTTAACAGCAATATTCTTAACTACAGCAATTATTATATTATCTGGTCAAAAGTTATCCATAGCTTCTGTTTATACGACTGAGACAACTAATAATAATCAGCAAACACAGAAGGAAGCTAATTTAGCATTTGATGATTTGACGCCAAAGTGGCAACCTCCCGTTCAAGACCTCCAAAAATATTTACTAACAGAAGGAGAATCAGTTAATTCATCATTTGGTGGCTTAATGCCAAACCTGAAACGTGCTGTTAAAGACTTTCAAAAATATTTGGGAATAGAAAGAATAGAAGTAGAAAAGTTAATCCAGGTGGTACTTCGCTTAGGGGAACGACGAGTATATGTGTATGAAGGAGAAGAGGAAATAGCTAGTTATCCTGTAGCAGTGGGTAAACCAGGTTGGGAAACACCAACAGGTAAATTTGAAGTTATTCAACTGGTGGAAAATCCGCAATGGCAAAACCCCTGGACGGGTGAGGTAATGCCAGCAGGGCCAAATACAGCTTTAGGATTGAGGTGGATTGGTTTTTGGACAGATGGAAAAGATACCATTGGGTTTCATGGTACTCCCACTGTAGAATCCATTGGATATGCTGCATCTCACGGTTGTGTGCGGATGCGGAATGAAGATGTGATTGCTTTATTTGAAAAAGTACAGGTGGGTACAACTGTAGTCGTGGAGCCATAGTTTACATAGGTAGATCGCCGAACTTGAGATAATGAATTAAAAGTCTGAGGGAATACTTGAGCAGATCTAGAGATTTGGAGCTTTAATATCCTGACTATATCCAGGTGAATCATAAAAATCAACAAACTGGTAACCACATTAGACACAAATGCAGTTTTGCTTATGTCTTCGATGGCCATTTTTACGGATATGTTTG
>NZ_JAAHGK010001245.1:0-2250 GCF_010672505.1 Okeania sp. SIO2B9
ATTCAGCTAGTTTGCCATCGCTTTTATTAGTTGTCGCTTCATCAAATTTATTTGACTTGACAATCAATATAGGATATGTACTAAATTGATTACTAAGTTTATTTTCAAATAGTACTATTTTTTATGTGAAGTCCGGAATAATAATTGTCCCCAGATGAGGTAAAATAGAGTTTAATATCAAATCTATTAAACAAGCCTAAACTTACCTCCTAATTTTTCCCTCTATCCAAGACTCTATTATAAATTACATATTGATTAGTCCTGTTAGAGATGAAGAGTTAACAACTGTTGACTAAAATCTGTAAAAAGTTATGGACATCATCTTGAGAATTGCCCTGGAGAAACGACTTGAGCTCCAACGGCCTCAATTACACTAAAATGAATAATGCCACTAATCTTAATATAGTGGCATTACAGACCTAATTATAGAGTTTTTTATGGGCTAAAATTACCACAGTCCTCTTACAGGAGGAGGTTGTGGGACAGGTCTTGTAATAGGAGGGGGTGGCTGAAGTGGTGGAAACTCTAAGGAAGGAGGACCCTGGAAATTGTATGTTGGTAACTGAACTTCTACCCGTTCATAGTTATAATCTGGGATGACTTTAAAAAAGTCTATACAACCACAAGGGTCTTCAGGATCGTCATTCTTTTTGCCCACAATTGCATAAACCCGCATTCCAGGTACTAGACCTGCTATTTCCATCGTATGTCTAGGAGAAAAAAATAGAGTTCGTAGTTGACCACGTTCCTCTTCAGGAATTGTGACATAAGTGGGTTCACCATCATTAGGTGCAATGCCAGGAATGCCTAATTCTGCTTCTTCATCTACTAGAATTGTGACTACATTACCGATAATACCTTTAACATAACCGACAATCTCCATTTGATTTGCTCCCCCTGCTCTAGTTCTTTCCCTTTGGGCAACTTTCTCATTTTCAGGAGCAGCGATCGCCGGATAAATTGTTCCAAATGTAATTAATATTGACAAGCAACCACTTGCCAAATTTGTATATTTTGGAAGACGCATGACTACCTCACCAAATTTTGTCTAAGTGTCTAAGTTAAAATCTGTTTTCACGGGTTTAACTGGACAGTGATTAATTGATTGCTTATTTTTATAACAACCTCGTCAAGAGGATACCACCAACGCTTATTTTTGGCAAGTAAGCTTACTTTATATGTAGTGTAGAATTTTTTCTGTTATTGCAATTGAGATTAACAGGCAAACTATTTGTATTACTTTCATTGAAAATATCTAGATATAGCCTCTGTTTCATTTACCAGAAAATAGGTTTATTAATTTGCAAATTAATCTTAATCTTGCCTTGAAGCAATATAACAACCCTAGATTTTGGTTCTAATATTTTAGTATGGGTAATATAGTCATCAAGTTCTTAATTATAAAAGACTTAGAGATAAATTTTTTATTGATCAGGATTTCAGATTTCCTTTTTCTATAAACTATGAATCTATATATTATATCTTTATATCTAGAATATCTATAAAAAAATTACTAACAATATAGCAACCATATTGTGATTTTCATATTTTAGTTCGACTCAGCCAATATATTTTTGGGGAACTACTATCGATAGTACTTCTATTCATAATTAATTTGCAGTATTTTTGTGATTAATTGTCATACAACTTTACTCCAAAATATTAGTAATTACTGATTAGCATTTTCTCCTGATTTAATTTTTTTTTCTTCAGGCATATATTCTTCAATATTAATAGATGCTATTCCCTTAGATTCGACCAACTCAAACATTGACCCTAATTGTACCCAGATCAACAAGGCAGTTGGAAACACGACTATTGCACCTATGACAATAGATAACCATTCAACAATATTAAAGATAGAAAGACTAGCTGATACAGATAAAAAGATAAATAAAGTCATGCTCAAATAAGCAGTAATAAGATTAGGTGTTTGATAACCTATTTGCTTTTGAGAGACTTTGTTTTTCAGCCATAGTGTTAATTTATACTCCAACATATCTTTAAAAATAATTCCCAAGACAATAGAGAAAAATAATGTTAACTGAATGACTGTGTAGACAGGAAAATCAAAAAAAGTATTACTGTACATTTTGTTTAACCACAAATATTAACATTTGTAAATCATATCATATTTGTAGTGAGAAAGAAGACACAAAAAAATTTTTAGCAAAGAATTAAAGATATAGCAGAAGCAAGAAGCAAGAAGCAAGAAGGAAAAATATTGCTTTGTCTGAGTTTTAAGATGTC
>NZ_JAAHGK010001246.1:0-2249 GCF_010672505.1 Okeania sp. SIO2B9
TATTGAAGAAGGAGACAGGAGACAGGAGACAGGAGACAGGAGGAAAATTACATGGGGATTCTAACCCCAAGTAATTTTGAACACCGTGTAGACGGTGGGGTATTAAACCCACAAAGAAAATGATAAACAATTCTCGCCTCTCTCAAAACTATGGAGACTATCGAGCAATTACGGCAAATTTATCAGTCAGATTCTTAAACAATATATTCTGAAAAAAAGTGTAAATTTTGTTTATTTCCCTAATGCCTTTTGTTCCTATTCTTAAAGGTGGAGGAGAAGAAGCAATTGTGAGAGAAGCGTTGCAACTTTTGCGGGAGGATGAACAACTTTCAGAATTAGAAAATTTACTAGAATTTTTTGCTACATTTGTATTAAAGAAGCGGTCAGCTCTCAGTAATCAGCAGTCAGCAAGATTATTTTTTAACGTGGGAGAAGGGGATTTCAACCCCTATCCTGCCGCGGGGTTGCAGGGGAAACCCAGATCTGCTAAAAGCTGATAGCTAAATAGTACAAAAAATAATGAGGTGGGATATGGCAGTTTTACAACAATCTTCTTGGTATCAACAAATTTTACAAGAGGGAGTAGCAATTGGCGAACAACGAGGCGAACAAAGAGGAATACTTTCTGGAATATAACTAGGATTAGAATTGAAATTTGGTGAATCAGGAAAGGAGATATTTTCAGAGATTAATGCTATTGAAAATATTCAGGTTTTATAAACAATTCTCACCTCTGTCAAAACTGTGGAAATTATCGAGCAATTACGGCAAATTTATCAATAGTATTGGCTGCTGGGAGTAGCGATCGCTCCCAACTTCTAATACACATAAATTATGCAAAGGCACTATACATAAAGTCTGGCAAAGCGCGATCGTTCCCAATACCTTTATAAATACACAATCAATGTTCTATGAAAATATTTTATTGATTCAAAAATTTACCCCAATCAAACTTAGGCCAGGTACGATGAAAATTAAAGGCTGACAAACTTACAAAAAGCATTGATAGATAAACGGTTGAGCGTTTTATGCCAGAGATTTATGGAAGGAGGAATGTTCGCGGGTGTTGAAAATAGTTACTTAATCCGGAAAAATGAAAAATTACTTGTATAAATAAGATTCAGAAGATTTACGAAAACGATGTTACTGTTATGAAAATTTGATGAAGTTGGCAAAATGCTCTTGACAGTAGGGGGGGAAGAATAGAATGAAAAAAATTTAAACAAATACAAGAAACATACCATTATGAAAAATTGGAAGAAAATTGGTCAGTCAATTGCTACTGGCGCTGGCGCTGCTCTACTAGCTTCCTTTGCCAACCTGTTGGCGCCAACAAGCGAAGCAAGAGCTTTTACGTTAAAGTACGATGAGGATGGTGTTCATGTTACCCGAATAGAAGGACTATCTGTGGGTGAAGATACTTTTAACGTAGATTTTATAAATGGAACTTTTGAGCAAGCGTATGGTGTTACCCTAGAAGAGTTTGATTTCTTTGAAGATAATCAAGCTTCTGAGCTTTTTAATTCTATCCAGAAATCACTAGGCGCTGAGTCGCTTTATATATCTGATTCAGAATATGATTGGGAGCAGGGATTGTTTGTGTTTGATGTAGCTGTAGACTATTTCTTTCTACCATTTCTGATGACGGATGGCGGTGTGACTGCAGGGACAAGAAGCTTCTTTCTTGAGGGTAATTGGAAATTAGAATTGGATGATCTTGTAAGTGTGGGGGAACTTGGAGATTATGTGAATGAGAACGATTTCATGTGGGCTGTGTGGTCGGTGGCGGAAGCGGGAGATGGTGCAGGAGAGGAGGTGTCAACTCCCGAACCCTCTCTAATTTTTGGTTTGACCGCACTAGGCGGTTTAATGCTAGGTAGCAATGCTAGGAAGAATAAAAGCTAGAAAGAAGAAGAGAGGGGAGTTTACCTTTCTCTTTTTTTTCTTTTATGGTACCTGGCACTTTTCAGTTATCAGTTATCAGCGATCGGCGAACCCAGAAACCCGGTTTCTTGAAGAAACCGGGTTTCTTTGCGTAACTAAACCCTCCCCCTTTTTCAGTTATCAGTTATCAGTTATCAGTAGACAAGAGACAACCCACCCCTAACCCTTTTTAGTTATCATTGGACTTTGGACAAAAAGTAACTAACAGTTAGCGTAATAATTACGCTAATCAAACAGGATAATACCGCTCTATCTCCAGTGAATTTAATCACTGAAAAAAGGCAATAATTAAGAGTTGTCGCCAG
>NZ_JAAHGK010001247.1:0-2248 GCF_010672505.1 Okeania sp. SIO2B9
ACCAAAATAAAAGGAACTGGATCAAAAAAAAGAATTTAAGGGAACAAAAAAAAAAAGTTTCCCCAAGTGAAAGAGGCTGAAACTAATACAACACACAAACCAATAAAATAATCATTAACGAACAAGTTAATACTTAATTTATCCATCTATAACATTAGCAGCTATTTCAGTTTTTTTATGTGAAGATCCGATGAAGATACTGAACAGTTTTATGAAGATTTTGTAAAGACACAGCAGATATATCACTTTTGTCCTGAAAAGAATGCCAAATGTAATAAAGTGATGTGACAATAGTCAAGATTTCAAAGAGGGTTTTCAAATAGATAGACTACAGTTGTCAAAGCATTCTCCTACTGCCTACTCTGTAAGGACATTTTGAAAGTCTGCTGTTCCCTGTTCCCTATTCCCTATTTCCTAGCGCGTAGCCCTGTAATTGCTATATATTTAAAATTGCAATCTGCAACAGATGAACCTATGTTTCAACAAACAGTCTGGATAGCAAGGCACGGAAACCGCATCGACTTCGTAAACCCCGAATGGTTTAACACTGCTGAAAGACCATAC
Organism: Okeania sp. SIO2B9; assembly: GCF_010672505.1. Taxonomy (NCBI): domain Bacteria; kingdom Bacillati; phylum Cyanobacteriota; class Cyanophyceae; order Oscillatoriales; family Microcoleaceae; genus Okeania; species Okeania sp. SIO2B9. The sequence goes on from NZ_JAAHGK010001247.1 coordinate 565, forward strand.
GATCCTCATCTGTCGGATGATGGTGTCATTCAAGCCAAACAACTGGCAAACCGTTTAGTTGGGGAAAATATCACTCAAATTTTTTCCTCTCCCTTTCTGCGAACCGTACAAACTGCCAATGAAGTAGCAGAAGTTCTTGATTTACCTATTAAACTAGATTGGGGCTTGTGTGAATGGTTAAATCCAGAATGGATGCCTGCTATGCCAGAAACTCTATCCCTAGAAATAATGGCCAAAGCTTACAAAAGAATAGATCTTTCTTACAATGCAGGCACTCCCCAATATCCTGAAACTTGGGAAGCTTGTATGAAGCGCACTGGAGAAACTTCTCAAGGTCTAGTGGCACAGTTTCCCACAGAAAATATTTTATTACTGGGGCACGGAGCTTCAGTTATTGGCACTGCTGCAGGATTAGTAGGTGAAATTGCTAAGATGGAAATCAAAGCCTCTGTTTGTTGTTTAGTTAAAATTGTTCGTGAAAAACAACAATGGGTCATGGAATTAAGTGGGGATACTTCTCATCTAGATAATATAGAAACCAATGTCAGGTTTGTTTAGCCTAACTCATAGTTGAGTTTTGAGGAAAGCCATAAAAAGCGTTAAAATATAATTTCGATAGAAGTTTGATAACTATTGTACCAGGATTTTTATGCCTGTGAATAGTTATCAACATTAGTGATGAAAATGTATTTTTTTTACGCTATTTGATTTTATGGCAGGACACAGTAAATGGGCGAATATTAAACGCCAAAAAGCTAGAGTTGATGCCGTTAAAGGCAAAGTGTTCGCTAAAATTTCTCGCCAGATCATTGTTGCTGCCCGTAGTGGGGCTGATCCGGCTGGTAATTTTCAGTTGCGTACAGCGATAGATAAGGCAAAGGTGGCAGGTATTCCCAATGATAATATCGAGCGGGCGATCGCTAAAGGTTCTGGTCAGTTCAATGATGGTAATGAACTTGAGGAAATTCGTTATGAAGGTTATGGGCCAGGTGGGATAGCGATTCTGATTGAGGGACTTACAGATAATCGTAACCGTACAGCAGCAGACCTCAGAAGTGCATTTACTAAAAATGGAGGTAATTTAGGTGAGACTGGTTGCGTAAGTTGGATGTTTAACCACAAGGGTGTGGTGACTATTACAGGGTCTGTTGATGAGGATGAATTATTGGAAGCATCTGTTGAAGGAGAAGCGGAATATTATGAAATGATTTCTGAAGAAGATTTTCAGGGTGCAGAGGTATTTACTGAAACTACTAATTTGGAAAATCTTAGTCAGATGCTACGAGGTAAAGGTTTTGATGTGAGTGAAGTTGAGTTTCGATGGATTGCTAGTAATACTGTTGAGGTGACAGAATCAGACCAGGCACGATCACTCCTCAAGTTAATGGATGCTCTTGACGATCTTGATGATGTGCAGAATGTGACAGCTAATTTTGATATAGCAAATGAACTTATTTCTGCTGCTTTAGTTTAGATTATTTTTTCCCAGATAATTCTGGGAACAATCTAACTATAATTAAAAGCATAAACTCTCATGGAAATAAAGATGGTTTTTCAACTGGAATCTCAAAAGCACTCAACTGTGTTGGATATCAACTATCCATCAGCACAGTCTTAAATGGTAATTTTTTATTATTTACCGCACATAAAATCATTGATTCCAGATGATCTATTTTTGTTTTTT
>NZ_JAAHGK010001248.1:0-2248 GCF_010672505.1 Okeania sp. SIO2B9
AGCCATGACACGATAAATCGTTATCTGAAAACCGAAAATTTTGATGACCAAAATTTATGGGGAAATGTTAAAGATGAAATTGTAACTAACACAGAAGGCTATTTAATATTTGATCATACAGTTCTTAATAAAGAACATAGTAATAAAATTGAGTTAGTCCGCCGACAGTATAGTGGTAATAACCATAGTGTAATTCGTGGTATAGGGATAGTAAATTGTATATATTTTAATCCAGAAGCCGAAGAGTTTTGGCTGATAGATTATCGAATTTATGACCCGGATACTAATAAAAAAAGCGTGCGGAGATCATGTAGAAGAAATGATTTTTTCTGTGGTAGGTCATAAAAAACTACCGTTTAAGACTGTATTAATGGATAGTTGGTATGCCACACAAAGATTAATGGCATTGATAGACAATTTAGGAAAAATATATTATTGTCCCTTAAAAATAAATCGCTTAGTAGATGATACTGGTGGTGTAGAAAAATATAAAAATATAGGAAAGTTAAGTTGGAATGAATCCGAAAAAACATCAGGTAAAATAATTAAATTTAAAGGGTTTCCAAGAGATAAAAAAGTCAAACTATTCTGGGCAACTGTTTCGACCAACAGGACAGAATATATTGCAACTAATGACTTAGCTCAATATTCAGTAGATGCTGTAGAGTTTGAGTCTCAAACTAGATGGAAAATTGAAGAATTTCACAGATAAATTAAGCAGTTAACAGGTGTTGAATTTTGTCAATGTCGTCTTAGGCAAATTCAAAAAAATCACATAGCTTGTGCTATGTTAGTCTGGAATTTCTTAAAAAGATTAGCAGTAAAAATAGGAAAAACTATCTATAGAGTCAAACATGATTTACTATCAGATTATCTGCTCCAAGAGCTGAAAAAGCCTACAATAAAATTCAGGGCTATTTTTATTTGATAGGTATTTTTTTCTCTTGCTTTAAGAATGGCAGAAATATTTAGGCGATCGCTTGAAAATTTATAGCGATCGCCTAAATTAGTAGACGCTATATATAGTGCCCTTGCGTAAGTCCTGAACTTTAGGGAATTAAAAGAACGAATTAATTATCGCAAATACACTACTGAGTGCGGTAAACCTCCCTATCATACAGTTGAGGTATTAAGTTTAATTGATGATGTAATAGACAAAGATAGGAGTAGGAATTTTTTAAACCCTAAAGATTCTACAAACTATACAATAAATAATCATACTGACTCAGTAATAAATATTAATGAAAATGATGTTATTGGCAATCAAACTATAGCTGAAAAACTTGTCAATGACCAAAGCCAGAAAATTGAAAATAAAAATGGAAATGTTGTGGGAAATGTATTGGGTGATGAGAGTAAGATTGCAGCTAAAGTAACAGGAAATTCTCCTCAATCAAAAATATCCCCTCAGCCAAAAATAGAAAAACCGAAAAAATTTGGATTTTTAGATTTCTTGACTTGGATGCAGAATGGGCAAATTATTTATTACTTAGGTTCTACTATTATTGGCATTCTTTTGCTGATTATTTATCCTAAGTTATTTCCATCTGGGTTTCCTAAATTGGTAGAGAAAGTTCAATATCTATTTCCAGCCCCACAAATAGAAAATGAATCTAATAGTTCAAAATAAGTTTTACTTCTTCAATGTGGGTTTCTGAAGATAAAAAGATGGATTGAGAAACATAGTAAGCTCATCCAAATTCGATTCCAATTTGATACTACTAATAGAAGTAATATCGTGTCTGCTGGTATCGTTTGTGTCAACCAAAGCGTGAATATCTACAGAAAATTTAAGTTTTTTCGGACTTTTAAGTATTCTGTTCTAGATAACTAAAGCTTTCTTCTTTCTTCCCTCTTCCTTCTTCCTTATATTTACAATAAGGACAGGAGATATTTTTTTTTCAAATGTCATAATAATTTTTTTGTTTTGAAGGAAGTTATAAATTAAAAATTTACTAGATACAGAAAATTTAAGGAAGCATGAGGTAAAGCTTAAGACTAATCTATAATTCTTATTCATTCCTTGTTCCCTAAAAACATATTATCAACTCGAAACTTGTTCTAATATTTGAAATTGATGAATGTTTGATTTAGTAACTACTTTTTCAACAACAATAAAACTAAAAATATTAAAAGTAAAATAACCTCTGTTCCTAATAAGCCGTAAATAGTTGTTCGCTGTTGTTCGGTAAAGGCAAAATAATCTAGAAAAACTGTGTAAATTAAAAATTGAGATAAAATTCCTATG
>NZ_JAAHGK010001249.1:0-2247 GCF_010672505.1 Okeania sp. SIO2B9
ATAGAGAGAAAAGTAGCGTTAGCGTCAAATGTGAACATACAATATCTGGCGTGAAGAGATATAATGCAGGGAGAGGATTGTATCGAAATCACATTAAAGATGCGCGACGATCGCTTCATGTTCACTGCGGCTGGACTCTGGAATTTCTACTTAATGGTAGCATAGTTTAATCAGTGAAAACCAGAATTTTCCCATTTCACTTTAAGGTTTTATTTCGCGACAAGTCTAATGTTATTTCAAGTTCAGTAGCATCAGCATAATAAATAGTGCGAGCATCTTGCTCGCAATTAATGAAGAGGGAATAATATCATGTCCGCATTTAGAGCATCCAAGGTGGAGCTTCTTCCAATTCCATTTCTATTTGAGCTTCATCTCGAGTTTCATCAATATTAAGTATGACTAACTCGTTATCTGGGGTGCGGATTTTTATATTTAGCGATCTTAAACCTGTAGTTGAATTAATATAGCCTTCGTATTTAGATCCTATAGGTAATTCTGATAAAATTTCCTCTATTTTTTCAATTAATTTTTCAGAATTACGATAATACTTTGTTGCATCTGCAACTATTTTATTCACCTTTTGCTGACCAATTTTTAGAGTACTAGCTAACTCCAGCACAAAACTATTTTCTTCTTCTGTTACTTTCTCATCTGCTATTGCGATTTTTACTGCTAAATCAAAAGCATTTTCTATTTCTTTTTCATCTTGAAGTGCTTGTTTTGCTGCCGAAAATAATGCTTCGTTATTTTCTGTACTAATAATTCTTAAAACTTTTTCTCTAGCTGCATCAACTTCTTTAGCGTTAAACCCTTTTTTTAGTAAAAAACCCTCTAAAATTTCTACTTCATTCATATCAATATCACCATCAACTGCCATGACCATTAAACCAATAGCAAAGATGGCTTCATTAGAGGTTAATTCCTCCGAACATTTTACTTGACTATTAAAAATATGTTCATACGACATAGATTTTCTTGAGACTATAAAATTTTAATTATATATAAATATAGGAATCAGTACAGGATTTGTCAAAGAATTAAAGTTATAGATAAATAATAGACATCTCCTCCAAAAGAGAGAACAGGGAACAGGCAAAATAGAGGGAAATTGATAATTTATGAATAAAAATTGATTTTATTTTTTCTTTTTGGAGATGTCTAATAAAGTCTAAAACTATTAGTACTTTTCCCTACTCCAGTGTTAATTCCAAAATATTTTTATCCGCAACCTAGAATAACCTTCTCTAACTAAGCCAGAAGTTGTTTTTGTAACGGGTATTTTGACCAACCCTCCAAAAACATTTCGCCAATCAAGGCGGGGTTTTAGACCCAATTATTTTGATAAATAAAATAAATAAATTAACTTTTAGACAAACGTTCCACTGGATTTCCTCCTAATAGTTTATGAGCATCTTGAAGAATATCCGGAATTTTTTCGGCATGGGGACTATTGGCCAGGCATTTGCTCAGGTCATATTTTTCTAATTCTTCAGCATTTGCACCAGGAAACCAGTGGCTACCATTACCCAATAAGTTATAGCGCATTTTACTGTATTCGACCATATCGTAGGCGATCGCTAGATTTCTTAACCATAAAATCACAGGGATATTGATATTTCCAGGAGTCTCTTCTAGAGAGGGCAAACCAATGTCCCAGGTTTTGAACCAATTTTCTCCTAGTTGAGCGATCGCTTCTTGCTCTAGTCTTGCCAATATTGATGGTAATATCTCATCAGCTCGATCTAACAATTCAATTGTTTTGAGATGTTCGTCAAAATCTGTTGGTTGTGATGCACCCACACTCAATGTATGCACTTGAGGATGACTCAAACAAAATAGATCGTTAAATACCATCGGGCTGAGTGGATAGCATAAATCTACTAATTTCTGTGGTGGTTGATACAGTTTACCTCCTTTATTAGAGGGGCTAATAATAAATACTCCCATATCAAAGCGATTAGCAGCCTCTATTGCTGGCCAATTATTTTGATTAATGTAGTACCAGTGTAAGTTAACATAGTCAAATTCATTTGTTTCTATAGTTTTAACTATGACATCAGTCGGCCCGTGAGTAGAAAAACCAATAAATCTGACTTTGCCCTGTATTTGTAATTTTCTCGCCACAGGCCTGCCGGATCGTTCGCCGGGCCGCGGCCAGGTCGAACGTGCCGTCGGGGGCCATGATGTTGAGGAACAGCAGCCCCGCCCCCAGCCACGGACCGACACCTCGGATCGCAAGCTGGCGTC
>NZ_JAAHGK010000125.1:0-9339 GCF_010672505.1 Okeania sp. SIO2B9
TATTCTGGGTATTTCTCCACAAGAAGTATCTCATTTGATGAACGGAGAATTTCAAAAGTTTAGTGAAGGGAAACTACTTGATTTTCTCAAACAACTTGATATAGAAATTACTTTACACCGTGTTTGAGAAGAAACCCAAGGCTGGAAAATCTGCATAGCGTTATGCGCCGAGCTAGGAGCTGTGATATCATGTCCGGATAATAGCGTGATGAAAAAACTTATCCTCTTGCTTAAACAGTAAATCTCTCTATTTTCCCTGCTCCCCTACTCCCCTACTCCTCTGCTCCCCCGCTCCCCTACTATCTTAATTATAAGTATTCAACCGGACATGATATGACTTAACGGTGAGAGTGTCAAGAACATTATACTGTATTAACTCTACTTAATTAATTAGGAGAATTATAAGGATGTCCAAGACTGCTATCCAAGAAAAAAGGCTCACACTGGATGAATTTTTGTCATCCCCTTTAGCTAGTGAAAAGTATGAATATTTCGATGGAGAATTAATTCAAAAAATGTCACCCAAACGTTCTCATTCCCGTGTAACACTTGCTTTATCCTCAATTCTTGAAGATTGGAATCAAGATAAAGGGGAAGTTGGTATCGAATGGTGTGTTCGCTTAAAACGAGATGACAAAGATTGGTGTCCGATTCCAGACTTACTCTATATATCTTATGATAAGTTAGGGGATATTGAATTAGAAGATGATGCTTGCCCCATTCCCCCTGAATTAGTCATAGAAATTATATCACCTGCTCAATCTTTTAGTAACCTTAGTGAGAAAGCGGAAGCTTATCTAAAAGCAGGGGTATCCCTTGTTTGGTTAATTGATACAAAGGTTAAGAAAATCACCGTTTTTTATCCAGATTCTCCTCCACAAACGAAGCAAGGGGAAGATAGTTTAGGGAATGATTTATTACCTGAGTTAAGTTTAACTCCTCTGCAAATTTTCCAGAAAGCAAAGTTAATTTAGCTGTGAATGTAAGGGGAAATGACATCCGTCTCCGGTGTGTCTTCCCCCCACCAACCAATTTTTTTCAGCAGCTCCTAATTAGGGTAAGCATTGCGTACCCTAAAACCCTAAAGTCACATACTATTTCACAACCAACGTTGCTGTTGCCGATCGCCCAAATTCTTCGGGTGCATATTGTAACTTTGCTTCTGCTCCAGGCCATATAAATGTTCCGGGAGTAACAGACCTGACTAAATAATGTAAGCTATACACTCCTGGGTTTAAACGGTCTGCATAAGCTTCTACTCGATCGCGATATATCTGTTGATATCCTATTTGCCAACTATCTGCTTTTGCTTTGACAGCGGAAGTGGCGGTTTGGAAACTGGTGTCAACTGCTTCTAAACCTGCTGGCAGTGGGTCACGAATAATCACATGGTCTACGGGGCGGTCTGTTATAACCTCAATGCCAATATCAAAGACTTGCCCTGCACTGACATCTAATGGTGACGCCACTTCAGATAGATCCATGCGTTGCAAAACGGACGTTTCATGCAACGTTCCTACGGCATTTGCCAGACGAATTTCCCGTGCTACTCGCAAACCGTTATACTTTCCTGGTTTGTTTCCTGGGAGGCGATAACTGTATTCGACTAAATAGTGTAGTTTGCCTTCTCCAGATTTTTCCAAGACTAAATCTGATTCTCCTTTTGGCAACCCATCCATTGCTACATTTAAAGATAGATTCGGATTTTCATAACCTTGAAAACGGGCAGCATCTAATTGTTTGCCTGATAATTTGGCGGTGGCGACGAAATTCGGTGGAGCTGGTTGGGTGTTGCTATAAGTAACCAATGCTTTCAATGCTTCGGCGTTATCATAGGTTGTGCGCCAGGTGCCATCCCGTCGGAGGTTGAGCAGACTTTGTAATAGTCGGTCTAATACTTCTGGTTTGGCGTCGCGGGTAATAAATAGTCGCAATGCTTGAGCTTGAGCAGCGGTAGTCGAATTCATCCATCCCCAGGTTGGCGGTATATTCAATGTGGCACTACGTCCGGTTTCATAGACGCTTTCCTGAATTTCCTTAAACATTTCTGCTGACTGGGTGCGCCATTTTGGGAAGGTAGATATATAGCGCGCTAGTTTTATTTGGTCTACCTGAGATAATTTCTCCCGTTGTTGATAAATATCTGACAGGAAGCTATTGCGGGTGTCGCCTAATTCTGACAATGCCATTAAAACATCTAAGCGCACTTGATTTTTACAAAGTTGTTCGCTGCAATATTCATCTTTGCCTGGGTCTGCCAAAATGTTGTTTAAGTAATTCCGTAGACTACTTACCATTTCCTCATTTACTAAATCTGGAAATGCTTTTTTTGCTTGGGCGATCGCTTCTGCTGCATAGGGTGTTAGATAAGGATTGGATTTTTCCCATCCTGGATAATAACCAAAACCTCCGTCTGGCAGTTGCAACTTTTCTAATTTTTCTAATGCTTGTTTTGCCTGTTGTTCTGGGTTGAAGTCTACAAATGCTTGCTCGTATTTCTCACCCAATATTTGGAGGTTCGAGGCGATCGCTAATTGACTGGCGGTAGGCTCTAAAAATGGTAATTGGTCTTTTTTCAACACTGCTTTTGCGGGGGCTGTAATTTCTGGTATTAATGTACTTGCCATGGAAATTTCTAGACCTCCCACATCTGGCATTACATTCTCTGTAATATTCAGTGGAATTTGTATTTGAGAGTCAGTTGTTCCAGACTCTACAACACTTTCACTTGCTGCCAAGGACTGCACGGGTAATGAAATTTCAAACCCATCTGTGTTTCGGTTATTCAGGTCAGTGGTAAATTGCACTTTTGCCTCACCCGCTTGTTTTGCCTCCATTGGGAAACGGTAAGCGTTGGTACCTGAGTCTGTGCTGGTTTGAAAAATTTGGGTAGTTTGGGAATTTTCGGCAAACAAAATATTCTGACTAACTTCCCCATCTATTTTCAGATTTCCTTTTTTGCCAGTATTATTCGTAACTGTTACGCCACCCTCAAATTTATCGCCGATACGAGCAAACTGAGGCAACACTGGGTTTAACATTAATGGTTGAGTCGTCACAAAAGTTGCTTCCCCGTTGCCAAAATGCAAATTCCCATCTGTGGCAACAGTCATTACGCGCCAAGTTGTCAGATCGTCTGGCATTTTAAAAGTTACTGTTGCCTTACCGTTATTATCTGTAATTACAGAACCGTTGTAATAAGCTAAAGATTGAAAGTCTGTACGAATGCGGGTGCTAGATGCAGCAGATGATATGCCGCCACCATAACCCCAACCTTTTCTCAGAGCGGATGACATGGCCTCCATTTGTACTTCGGGACGGTTATCGTTGAAAGTGGTTGATATTGGTTGTTCAGCGTAGACGGTTTCGACTAAGTCTGGGGGACGATGACCGCTTAGTTGCAAGACCGCTTCATTTACGACCATCACTATAAACTGACCTTTAGTGGGTTGCCCTTGATTATTTTTAACTGCCAATTCCACAGTCTGCATAGTTCCCGGTTGCGCTTCCGGACGTTGGGGTGTGACTTCTACATTTAAGTATTTGTCTGCCAAATTAATTTTGAATGGAGTAAAACCAACTTTCATCAAATTTTCCACAGTTCCCGGTTCCACTTCTGCGAGTGGTTGACCTTGCCGCACTAATACTGCTTCTACCGCAGCATTGGGTAACATATCTTCTGTCACTTGAAACTGAATTTCTGGCGCGCCACCTGTAACTTTGATGATTTTTTCATACAGTGGTTTGTCACGGACGACGGCAAAATATAATTCCCCTTCTGGATAGGGTGACTGAATTAAAGCGGTTGCTGTTTCTCCTGGTTTGTAGGTGTCTTTGTCGAGTTTAATTTCTAGACGGTCTTCGTTGCGACCTCCCCAATAAACGCGGTTTGCTCCGGTTGCCCAAATCTGAATATCGGTGCCAGTAATGTCATTTTCAGCATTGGCAAAATTAGCCCGGATGCGATAACTACCAGACTCTGGTGGAGTGAGGTTGACGGTTTTGGGTTTATTGCCACTTCTGACTTTCTGGCTCGCAACAGTTTTATATTCGACTTGATATTTGGGGTTGCGACTACCTGCCACTACCTGAGTAACACTACTATATTCCATTTGTTGTAATTCCAGTTGAATATTTTCTCCAGAAAGTGGTTTTCCTTGAGGGTCGGTGACAATAACTTCTACCGGAAACTTTTTATTAGCATCGGCAACAAATTTACTTTTTAGACCTATTAATTTGTTACTTGGTAGAGCGGTAAAAGTTTGAGTATCTGCCACAGAAAGATTAGATATATCTGTCACTTCCACATCTACTCGATAAGTCATTGGGTAAGGCAAGTCTTTTCCGACAGTAAATATTTGATTATCCTCACCTTGATTATCTAACACCACATTTTTTTCCAATACATTATTAGGAATAGTCGGCGTTTCTTCCGGCCAAAACCATTGACGACCAAAGTCAAATTCTTGCCAATTTTCAGGAGTAAATTCTGTCTTTTGACGAGTCACATAATATTTAGCCTTTGCTCCTTGTACTGGAGAACCAAACAAATAATTACTTTCAGCTTCCGCCACTATTTGTTCATTAATCAAAGCAATTTCTTGATTCAGTTTTAGGTCTACTTGAAAATTAGGTGGTTTAAATTCAGCAACGCGAAATTGTCCGTAAAATTCTATGCCATTTTCTCCCTTAGCTTCCACATTGTAATAACCCAATGACTGATTATTATCTAGAGGAATTTCTAGAGAGAAAGTACCAAATTCATTAGTAGTCTGAGTACCTAAATTTGTCTTATTTCCATCTGGATTATTTATAGTTACTTGATAATCCATATTTTCCGCTTGTTTCAAGTTACCATTTTCCAAATAATAAGCAGCTCCAGTCAACCAAACCTTTTCCCCTGGTTGATAAAGTTCTCTATCAGAAAAAATAGTACCCCGCGATTCAGCCTTGCCACTATCCCAACCAGAATAAATCCCATAACCATAAGTACCGCTATATTCTTTCGTTCTGGCAAAAGCCCAATCTTCCTTTTCTTTGGCAATTACTAATAATTCCGGTGCTTGGGAAAAACGCCGACCATTCATACATTTTTGTAAGTCGGTCTTAGTCAAACTTAGCAAACCATTTTCATCGGTTTTTCCCGTGGCACAAGCAGTAGGTTTAGGCTGAGATTTAGCATTTAATTGAGATTGATAAATTTCCACATCCGTCACAACTGGCGCACCATCATCCAAATGATTTACCCGAATAATTCCCGACTCTGGAAACCACTGAGCAAATACTCCCAAATTAGTCAGTTGTACCAATCCATAAAATCTCGGTTCCTGCCATTTTGTCTCGCCGTTTTGTACATAAGAACTCGTCCGTGCTTTTACTCCATAAGCCAACATTCCTGTCTGACCGCCGAGTTGTTCTCTGAGGGGAACTGCTACTTCTTGAATCTGATTTTTTTCTCCAGAAACAGGATAATTTTTCCACTTTTCATTTGCTGGTAATAAATTTTTTCTATCTCTTCTAGGATAAGCCGATTCTGCGTAAACCAAATCTGTTGGTTGAACAACTTGATAAGCCGCTTTGTATTCCGAATCTGGCAAATTTACTGTAGAAATATTCAGTTGTAAATCCTGACTAGCAGGAAAAATATTTAAACCAGCAGGTACAGAAAGATTTCCGACTAAATCCCCTGTTTGATAATTTAAAACAACAGGCTTTCCTAATACTTCCCCGAATTTATCTTTGATATTAGCGCCGATAGTAATTGTATAATTTGTATCGGGTTCTAACGCCCAAGGATTGAGACTAACAATATTATAGTCATCATAAGCTTGAATCAGATTTTTTGTCTCTTTTGGTTGTGGTTCAATAGTAATATTTTCTAATGCTGATTCAGGTACAACACCATGATTAAATTCCAACAAGGGATTACCTTTAACAAACCTGCCGCCACCCTGGGAAAATTTCAGTTCAGAAAATTCAAAAGCAGAATAAGTTTCTACTTCACTGACAAAAGGTGTTTGACTGGGTAAATTACCTTTTACAGGTTGAATTCCCGAGTCAAATTCCAGGCGATATTTAGTACCCTTTTCTAGAGTAGTTTGAGGAGCGATCGAATAATTCCACTGACGGAATGAAGAATCAAATTCTTCTGTAACAACTTCTTCTTCCTCCCCATTAGTTTCCAATGTTTCTAAACTAACTGTCAAAGGTAAACTTTCTGTTTCTCCCTCTGGTAAAAATTTTAAATTTTTCTCAATTGAATCTACATCCAACTCCACATTGGAAGTAAATTTTAACGTCGGATTTATATCAATTGGTTGTGGTGTTCTATTTTGCTGCTTAGTAGTTGGTAAATTTGTTAATTTAACTGGTTCAGTATTAAAAGTCCAAGCAAAATATTCATTTAATTGATGATTTTTAAGGTCGGATAAACCAGCCTTCAAAGTAACCTTTACTCTCGTAGACTTTGGCAAAGCTTCAGCAGGTTGAAAACCAACCATTTTCGGAGTCAAAAATCGGAATTGACCAGGTAATTCTGGGAAAATTTCAAACTTTTTAAGTTTCTCCTGTTGTTCTGGAGAATCCAAAGCTTCCAAAGGAATTAAAGGTTCTTTAAACCGAATCCGAATTTGACTTAAAAGTTCTGCTTCTCCCGTCGGACTAATTTGTTCTATCCACTCCGGTAGTGGAGGAGTAATTATGAGGTCTACCATAGGTAATTTTGCCTGTTTTGAACTTGTGTTAAAAAAACCACAAGCTGCAATGGCAAAAGCTAGGAATAATCCTAGTAAAAAATGTTTCCAATATTTGAACACCATATTTGTTTGATTTGAGGATAATTTTTAACTACAATTATTAGAGGTTTATTTCCTGAATAAAATAGATAAGTTCATCTATTTATGGTACATGATTATATCTCTAAAAATTGAAATTGACAATTTAAACTTTGTAATATTTTTGTATATTTTATTAAGAAAAAGCCTTGATGAGTTAGTTCAGGAATAAATCCTTAAAAGCCTTAACTTCAGCAATATTTGATTCAAATGATTTAATCAAGCAATACCAGCAAATTATACAGAACAAGAAAAAGAGCTTTGGGAAGTTAGAGACCTAAACCTGATCGACATTCTATTTTTCTAGTACTTATGAAAATCTTTAAGTAAACGATGGGATAAAATATAGGAGAAGATTTATAGTTGAAGAAGGAAGAAAAAAGAAGGAAGAAGGAAGAAGGAAAAAGGAAGAAAAAATGGATGGGGATTAAAGCAAAAATAAAAAGATAAAAACACATCAACTAGATTTTCTTGCTAATTTTTATGCTTCATAGTAAGATTTATAAATAAATTTATCTATCTCATCTGCTTGAAATTAGATATGAAAGCCAACGAAGTTAATCTCCATAGATTTCTCTCTCAAAATGATACACAATTTGTTATCCCAATTTATCAAAGAAATTATGATTGGGGTTCTGCTCAATGTAAACAACTGTTAGATGATATTTTTGAACTTGGCGAAAAAGAAAAACTAAATGCTCACTTTATTGGAAGTATTGTTTATATACATGATGATATTTACTCAGTTTCAGGAATCAGGGAACTAACTATTATTGATGGGCAACAACGTTTAACCACTGTCACTTTAATTTATTTAGTTCTTTACAGATTAGCAAAAGAATTGCAGAAGGAAGCTTTAGCTAATCGGATAAATAAAACATACCTAATTAATGAATTTGCTCAGGATGAAGAAAAATTAAAATTAAGACCAACAGAAAATAATGAGAAAATTTTAAAATATCTATTAGATACTGAAAATCAAGAATAATACTCAGACTTCTCACGCTTAGTTGATAATTTCAACTACTTTCGCTCTAGAATATCTGAAGAAAACTATGAAATTATACAGACAGGATTGAATAAATTAATGTTTGTGGAAATATCTCTAGAAAGGGGAAAAGACGACCCCCAGAGAATATTTGAAAGTCTGAATTCCACAGGTCTTGAATTATCTCAATCAGATTTAATCAGAAACTATATATTAATGGGTCTTAAAACTAAATCGCAAGAAAAGATTTACAGAAATTATTGGGAATATATTGAAAAAAATGCCAGAGATGAATCCAAAAATTCTAGTAAAGTTTCTGACTACATTCGAGATTATTTAACCCTTAAAAATAAGAAAATTCCCAACAAAAATAAAGTTTATCAAGAGTTTAAATTAAAATACCCAATATCAACAACCGTTGAAGATGTAGAAAATAATCTGAAGCCTATCAAAAAATTTGCCAAATACTATCACAAGTTAGTAAATCCTATTCATGAGCCAGATCGAGAAATTAGATTACAATTAGAATATATTAATCGCTTAGAAATTAATGTTACTTATCCATTTATGTTGAAAGTATATGATGACTATTCCAGCCGTTTAATATCTAAACAAACATTTGTTGATGTATTAGAATTAATTCAATCATTTACATGGAGAAGATTTATTGTTGGATTAGCACCTAATTCACTTAATAAAATTTTTATGCGCCTTTATGAAGATGTCAATCCAGGAGATTATTTAACTTCTATTCAATCAGCCTTGATTAATAAAAAAGGCAACCAAAGATTTCCTAGAAATCATGAAGTAATAAATGCTCTTCGAGAAAAAGATATGTATGGCATAAAGGCAAAAAACAGAATTTATTGCTTAGAGCGATTAGAAAATTATCAAAATAAGGAACCTGTCAAAATTGAAGAAAATAATGACATTACTATAGAACATATATTTCCTCAAAATCCTGACCCACAGTGGGAAGCCGAATTAGGAACGGAAGAATTTAATTCGATTAAAGATAATTATTTGAATATTATTGCTAATTTAACTCTTTCTGGCAATAATGGTAAGTTAGGAAATAAAACATTTACTTCTAAAAGAGATATGAATATAGATGGCAAAGAGCAAGGTTATAAATATAGTAGACTTTGGTTGAATCGCTATTTAAGCGAAATAGATAAATGGGGAAAAGAAGAAATTGAAGAGAGATTAAAAATAATCGCTGAAAGATTTTTGCAAGTATGGTCATTTCCAGAAATTAAAACTAAAACTGAAATAGATTTTAATGAGGTTAGTATTTTTGATGCCGAAGAACCTACTGGTAAAAAGTTAGAGTACGCTATCTTTTTTGATAATAAAGAAGTGCAAAGTCAGTATGACCGAGAATTTAGCCAGCGAATGTTTATCTATAACTATCGAGCTTTTGACCTTTACCATAAACCAGTAATTAGTTTAGCTATACTTGGAGATGAAAACCCATCTTGGCGACCAAATTTCTATGAATATGGTTTAGGAAACAGA
>NZ_JAAHGK010001250.1:0-2246 GCF_010672505.1 Okeania sp. SIO2B9
GAATCCAAGAAATACAGGAATTTCAATCTGAAATGTCTAAGGAAATTCAGCAACTAAAAGATATCGTCTCTCGCTTAAAAGCCCAATAAAGCTAAAACCGCAAGAGGTTAGCTCTTGCGGGATTATGACCATTTTTTGAATTATAGCTTTAGTTTATATTGGATTGCCAAAACCTTCTTACAAAATCGCTTGGTACGCCATTACCAAGGGCGTAAACATCAATATTATTTTTCCCTGTAAGAAGAAAGTCATCAGTTACACCTTGCAATCTCGCGATCGCCCTAGAAGTAAAATTTAAAACTTTTTTACCCTTGATAAAGTTCATAAACTTTCGGCGATCGCTAAATTTATGATCGGTGGCTATTTTGGCGGTAATAGTGAAACATGGTTCTGTATAAGCAGGGGTGCTTATAGTAGAGCGAATTTGATTCCGCTTAATTACAGACAGAGGTAATTTCTTTAGATTCAACCCTTTTTCTGACAGCTTCTTTTTCTGAGTACCTGTTAAATATGAAGATTCAAACTTGGGTATTAAATCCTCTATCGCTGCATACCAGCCCAAAGACGGCTTTAATGAAGGCAAGCTTAATGTTTTCCCTTCGGTTTTAAATGCTACTAAAAATAGTCTTTCCCTGTGAGAAGGATTACCATAATCGGCGAAATCTATATCAAAATCCTGAACCCAATAACCATTATTGCAAAGTGCCTGGAAAACTAGTTTAAAGCTCTCTGAATTCTTATACTGCCTAACATTTTCTAATGTAATAAATCTGGGTTTTATGGCTTCAATCGCCTTACTTATTGCGATCGCTGACAACATATCTTCTTTTGTTTCAGAACCATTGATATTAGCTTGACTAAAACGGATACAAGATGGTGAAAAATGAAGAATATCTACTTTAGGTAAAGTGTAAGGGTCGATTCTGCTTACATCTTCCCAATGTATTATTGATTCTGGAAAATTTGGCTCATGGATAACCTTCAATCGTTCGTCCCATTCAACGCCCCAAACTGGCTCTAACCCAGCTTGTTTCGCTCCAAAATCGTATAAACCTCCACCCGTGAAATATGTTCCTAGTGCTAAGACTTCAGTGATTTTAACTTGTTTTATCTCAACTGACTCTGTAATTATTTTATGCTGAAAATCAATCCATTTTTTTTTGTAGGTAGGCGGGTAACTATATTTACTAACAAGTGCTTTGTCTATGTCTTCAATCTCCGATTGAGTTATCCATTTATTAGCAAGTAAGAACTCTTTATCTAATTCTTCCCAACTTTTTCGCCTATCGTAAATAAGAATTGCTCCATTTTTACCCGTCTTGGGGCTTTTAATTCTTCGAGCATTTCTTAGGGTTTCTAACTCAAGTCTTATCTTGAAGGACTTATCCGCAATTATTCCATTTTCAACATTCTTCTTGATAGTAGAAATAGCAATAACAGGACACATAAAGCAGCCTAGCCTTAAGCTTCCAGTTTCCTCGTCTTCTGCCAACTGATAAGTTTCTTTTAGAAGATTAAAGCATCCTTCGTATAAGACAACGCCATCAAAGTAAAATAAACAATCCCAAATATTGCAATTCCTAAAATTAACAATAGGCTCTATTTTGTCGGGTGATTTAATTTCTGAAATGCCACAATCATTAGTGCTGCAATTTGATTTTTTCAGCCTTCGATCTCTAGCCTTTGATTCCCCTAGGTGACGACCAGTTATAGGGATTTTGCCACTATTTTCTAAAGGAGATATTTTCAGCTTACCAGTACACCACCTTGTTCTATAATCGGGTACTGGATACCCATAAACATATTGATAAAACCAATAAGATTTTTCAGAAGAAACGATTTTAAATTCTATTTCTTTTTCCTTGCTCCAGCTTTTTGCTAATTCTATAGCTTTATATAGCTTGTGATGCTCTAAATGCGTATCGCTAAAAACTATCGCTATATCAAAAGCTTGAAAGCCTAGTTTTAAATAGAGAAAATATAAACCCATCAAAACATGACTATCTTTGCCCCCTGAAAAGCTTAAATTATATGCTTTTGTTTTATCTATGTTTTGTAAGTTTTGTATGCCTTCTGTTAGTAAGTCGAGTAACTTTTTATCTTCTAGTTTTAATATTTCAGCTATTCTAATTCTAATTTCGTTCATGATATCCTGTCCGCGATCGCTGAATCTATAGATCGATAATCATTCATTAATTTAGCTAAAGTATCCTTCGGGATATTCAAGGGAATATTAACTAGATCGC
>NZ_JAAHGK010001251.1:0-2244 GCF_010672505.1 Okeania sp. SIO2B9
TCAAAATTTAGCGTTACTATATCTGAGGTAGTTTCACCTTCGATTTTTTGAGTAGAACTAAAGATAATTCCATCTTGAGCAAATAGTAAATCGTAGTTATTTGCTTTTGCTAAATACTCAACTTCAGAGTTGTTGATTTGCCCTACATTTTCGATAAAACTAATCCCTGTGAGAAAGTCATTAGCTTCAGAGAAATATGTCTGGGGTATGTCAAATTCTTCTACTTCTAATTCGGGGAGTAATATTTCTGAACTTGAGGCAATATTTAGATTATTAATTTCCCTAGTTTCAGAGAAATATGTCTGGGGTATGTCAAATTCTTCTACTTCTAATTCGGGGAGTAATATTTCTGAACTTGAGGCAATATTTAGATTATTAATTTCCCTAGCTTCAGAGAAATATGTCTGGGGTATGTCAAATTCTTCTACTTCTAATTCGGGGAGTAATGTTTCTGAACTAGAGACAATATTTAGATTATTAATTTCCCTAGTTTCAGAGAAATATGTCTGGAGTATGTCAAATTCTTCTACTTCTAATTCGGGGAGTAATGTTTCTGAACTAGAGACAATATTTAGGTGATTAATTTCATTACCTTCAGCTAAATAAGGTGTATGTAAGAATTCATTTTCCCAAAAATTGAAAGAATCCATAATTAATTTTCTCTAATAAAATCAAGCATCAGATTAGCAGTAATTTGTAATTTATCCAAGTTCTGAAAAAGTAGATGTTGGCTAAAACTTGAAATTAAAGTTGAATAGCTACTTTATTTATATCTTTTTTTTTGACTGGTTTATTTTCTTATACAAGAAACTGTTTACCGAATAATTAAGGTAAAAATTCTCTTACTCGCTGTGGAGAAACAATGAATTAGTTTTCCTTTTATTCAATCCAATCCGTTTTAGGGAGAGGTAATTATCAATTATCAATTATCAATTATTGAATCCTACCATTTTTCTATTGTCGGCAGATATAACCAACGATTTAATTTTTCTGCTGCTACATAACCTTTTAATTCTGGGTCTGGCCAAATATGAAGCTTATCTAAACATCCAATACTTTTAGCTGCTTCTTCCACCTCTTCCCATTGTTTAATAAAATTTTCTGCCCACGATTTTTTAGTCATAATTTAACTAGCAAATTCTAAACCTGCCACTATCATACGTTTACCATTACTTCCACGAACATTAATAGATTCCCAAAATATTACTTCTGGCTCAATTTTCATAATTTGTTCTAAATTTATTTTAAAATCATCTAATGTCATTATCGGAGGAGTGGGAGCCATAGCTACATACAATCTACATCCAGCTTGATGACCTTTTTGTAAGGCTTCATAACGTTTAGAAGGTGGGGGTGATTTTGGTTCAATTTTGAGACTAAGTTCATCATTAAAAAATGGTAAACTCATGCCAACTGTAATATTAGGCTGATTAAGAATATCTAAATCATTTACCCATAAAGGACTACGAGTTAAAATTCTTACTCTTTTCTCATTTTTAGATAATATTTCGACAGTTTGACGAGTAATTTTTGCTGTTTGATAATTTTGATATGGGTTGGTTCCAGAACATAATAAAACTACTCCTTTTCCTTCTGGTGTTTCGCGCCATTTTTTTTTACGATTTAATTTTTCTTCTAATTTCTGAGGTATATTTTCTCGAACTAATAAATATTTTCCCCAATCCATCTGAGGATTACTAATTCCTTTTTCTTGTAATTCCTTTTGTTTTGTCCGAATTGCCGGAGTTGAAGGTACATAACAAAATGTACATCCATGAAGACAACCAGATGCTATATTAATTACATAATTACATAATCCTTTCTTTTTGAGGGCACTTTCTTGAAGGGGATTAACAATTTTTTCTGAGCCTTTAATAATAGACATTGCCAGTACTCCCAAATAATTTGTATCATGTATTTTGGCATTTGCAGTCTTTTAATTTGTACCTAAGCTAATATTTAAAATTAAAATAAAGTTATTTATTCCCTGTACATCTAATTATATCTTTTTTTTGCAAATTTTGTACATATTTTTCTCTTACTATTTGATCTTTTATGATAATTTCTATTTCTTTATATTGTAATAATCTGTTTATTAATAAGTATTCAAAGTTATCTTTGGTTGCATGATGTTTCTCCATATAATCATTGCAGATTTGTCCGAAAGTTGCTTCGTAACCATTTCTAATATTCTGACCTAAGTCTTTTTCTAAAAGATTTATACATGATTCGTGGTTTTCTAGA
>NZ_JAAHGK010001252.1:0-2238 GCF_010672505.1 Okeania sp. SIO2B9
TCTGTCTTCCCCTCCTGGGAGGGGGAGACAGGAGGAACGGGGAATGAGCGAGGAGATAGGAGTAAGAATTGTCCCTTGATTTTTCTGCCCAACTATGAGCCTAAAATACTAACTTTTTGAGCGTTTTAGACTGAAATAGGTGAACTTTTTTCGACCCCAAAAAGGCTAAAATCTTTATATTTCAATGCTTTGATATTTAATTAGGGTTTGCGTATGGAAAGTCTTTTTGCTGGGGTAGGAGACAGGATACAGGAGACAGGAGACAGGAGTTATGGGAATGAGTGAGGAGGTAGGAGTTAAGAATTGCCTCTCAATTTTTCTGCCATAATCATCCCAAAATACTAGCATGCATGAGCTTTTTCCACCAAAAAGTTGGTACTTTTTTCAACTCTAAAACCCTAAAACCTTTATATTTCAATACTTTTAGGATTAATCAGCAAACCCTAATTAGCAAGCCCTACTTCAAGGCATTCTTACGGGCTGTGTTGCAAAATAGTGAGGGTTGTGAGCTACTTGGGGCTATTTTTACCATGAATCAGTTATAAAAAACCTTATATCTTTGAACCAATATTCCCTTCTGCCTTCTGCCCTCTGCCCTCTGCCCTCTGCCTTTGTACTACGTTTTGAAGTGCGGAATTTAGGTTCTATCAAGTCTTATTAATTAGCCATAATCAAAATCTTTTCCCCGATCAATTTCTCTCTGTTCCCTGTTCCCTATTCCCTCAATTTTTTATTGTGGGTATTCAAAGATACATAAAATTATATCATGTCCGGATAATTAGTGATAAAAAACTTTCTTCTTCTCTTCCTTCTTTTTTCCTCCTGACTCCTGACTCCTGACTCCTGACTCCTCCGACTTCTGGCCTATAAATTTTAACTTTTGACTTCTGGGTATGCTTGCTCCAACATGGTATGATGACTATTGGCATATAAAAAAAGCCTACCACTTGTGATTAGTATCTAAATTTTTGTGAATACATCTGATACATCACCAGAAACCATAACTGTTGACGATAGTGATACTCCAGAAGTTGGCACTGCAGGCGCAGAACCAAATACTTCAATGCAAGAGTATTACAAACTGCAGCAGGAACTATATGTAATCACCTTGACAATTACAGGTATAATATTTGTCTTTGTCTGGGTTTTTTACTCCCTAAACATTGCTCTTAATTATTTGATAGGAGCAACGACAAGTGTGGTTTACTTAAGGATGTTAGCTAAAGAAGTTGAGAGTATTGGCGGGGATAAAAGAAGTGTAGGTAAAACAAGGTTAGCAATATTTGTCGGGCTGATGATATTAGCAACTCAGTTGAATCAGCTCAAAATTTTGCCGATTTTCCTTGGGTTTCTGACTTACAAAGCAGCACTAATAATATATGTAGTGCGAACATCCTTGATGCCAAACTCATAACAATTGAAGCAAATTCTAATTCTTGAAAAATCCACTTGATATAAATCGGGAAGCCTGAGAATCAAAATGCTAGATATTTTGCATACTATTAACTATTTACCCCTGGCCGAACTAGAAGTTGGCCAGCATTTTTACTGGGAGCTAGGCAGCCTCAAAATACATGGGCAAATTTTACTTACATCTTGGTTTGTAATTGCCCTGATAGTTTTGGCTGCTTTAACAGCAACACTCAATGTGCAGCGAATTCCTAGTGGGATGCAAAATTTCATGGAGTACATCCTAGAATTTATACGCAGCCTAACAAAAGACCAAATTGGTGAAAAAGATTATCGCCCTTGGGTGCCATTTGTTGGTACTTTGTTCCTATTTATATTTGTGTCAAATTGGTCAGGAGCGCTAGTACCATGGAAAGTAATAGAACTACCTTCGGGAGAACTAGCTGCCCCCACAAGTGACATTAATACAACAGTAGCATTGGCACTACTGACTTCCATAGCATATTTTTATGCAGGTATCAGCAAAAAAGGCTTAGGATATTTTGCGGGCTATGCTGAACCAGTACCATTTATGGTCCCCTTTAAGATCATAGAAGATTTTACCAAGCCTTTGTCCCTAAGCTTCCGTTTATTTGGTAATATTCTTGCTGATGAATTGGTTGTGGGAGTGCTAGTTCTGCTAGTACCTCTATTTATTCCTTTACCACTAATGGTTTTGGGTCTATTTTTAAGTGCTATTCAAGCATTGATGTTCTGCGCCATGTTCTTCTAACGCTTCTCCGATGTAGTTAGCAGCTAGGGTTGCAAAAATCAATGCTTGAATAGCAA
>NZ_JAAHGK010001253.1:0-2235 GCF_010672505.1 Okeania sp. SIO2B9
TCACTTCTGCCCGGTCTTTGACTTTCTGTGGTACATCCGCTGTTCTCAACTTCAGCAGACTTTGGTCTTGCTCAGGAGTGAGAAATACCCTTAAACGAGCCCCCATGTGTAAATTTCCTCACTCATTATAGATATATTATTCATATTTACTTATCTTTACATAGTTTGGTTTATTTATACCAACTTACTTAGTTACGATCTGTCAAGCAAAAGCTTAGATTGTAGATGTGCCAAGTGTATAAACTCAAGAAAAAACTTTGTATAGCGCTGTGCGCAGGCAACAGCTCCGGAAAGCAACAGCTCCGGAAGGGGGAATAAAAAGCTGATAATATAAGACTTTTAGCTATTGGACACCTCCTGTGATTTGTAAATATGCCAGCGCACATTGCTATAGTTTAATATCCCATGAGACTTCTGACGATGGGACATATTAGCTGATCGTTAACATCAAAAGGCTTGGAATTAACTTCAATACAGCATGATAAGATAACTGAGAGAAAAAGCAAAAGTAGCTGTATGGTACACTCAACCTTCTATAACAATGGTGATTTAGCTGCTGCAAAAGTAATTGAAAATAGAGGGTTAATAACTGTAGGGCGCACTGTCAAAGAAAAGCGCACCGCTTGCGAGTCAACGGTTTCTGATGCGTAAAGACGGAGCAAGAAAGTTTGTGGAGATGGTAGTAGCGGGAGTACCACTCAACTTGTTTGATTTGTTACCTACTCCGAGAATCTGTGTTTCGCTCCGCGACATTAAATGCGTAGCGTTGCGTCAGCAAAACAAGAATACCCCGTTATAATCTTTGATTTAACGGCGGGAGTGTCAAAAAAAAGGTTAGTTTAAGCTGTAGAACCTGATAAGGTATAGTGAATATGGCTTAATAGTCTATGACTAAATTTGTCTTGTTGGACAAAAACATATCTCCCAAAGTTTCTATAGGATTAGAGGAAGGAAGAGATAATTTGCGAGACGTTTAAGCAGTGGAAACCGACAAGTAGAAAAATTATTTTCATAGACTTTCTGAGTCTGGAGAATAGTAAACTGTATCATGCAGTCGTTACTTGATTAACCCACTAACAATTAAGTAAACTGTTTAAATTTCTACAGTTTAATTTTTACCGTTAGGTACTTAAAAAACTGTGTATATCAATAAAGATGAGGAGAAATAGAATAATGAAACAAATAGGCTTACTGCTAGCAATATTAGGGTTATGTCTAGGTTGTGTAGGATTAATGCCATACCATCAAGCTTATGCAGGTAACTTAAGTTTAACTGTATGGCCTTCAACGTCAATTCTAGCAGTAGAATCTGGAAGAGTTAACAAGGCAGACAGAAAATTAGGAGAGATTGGAGAGAAGCTCGATCTTAACAATAGTCCTTTACGAAGCTTTCGGAAATACCGGGGAATGTTCCCAACTATAGCTGCGAAGATAGTAGATAATGCTCCTTACAAAAAAGTAGAGGATGTACTAGAAATTCCCGATCTAACTGAAAGACAGAAAAAGCTTTTACAAGCTAACCTTGAAAATTTTACAGTGACTCCACCTGCTGATGTATATATTGAAGGTGACTATAGATTGAATACTGGTTCATACGACTAAGATTGGCATAAATTAAACTTTCAGATATTAGTCAATTTTCAATGCTGCTATTTAATACTTGAGTACTTAATAAAATCTTGGGAATTACCAATTGATTGTTGAAGTTAAGTATTAGAAACTCTACGGGTTAAAACCGTATTTATTCTACTTGTGTCGGTGTTGGGAAATCAAAGAAGTTTAAATTAGGTGAATTTATATCTAATTTAAGCTTCTTATTAAGTTGAAGGTGATACATAATGTCCTACAATTATACAGCAAAATCATTACTGAAGTAGATAGGATAGATAATCATGCTTATAATAAAAACACAGGGTTCGCTGATCATCTGCTATACAAACAGCGATTCCAAATGCGAATTGAAGATCCCCAAGGAGTTGAGCTATGGGTAACATCAGGAGTATGTCAATTGCTTCAAGTTTCTAGAGTTTAGTTTTCACATTCAACAATTAATAATTAACAATTAACAGTTATCTCTTCTTAAAAAGAAATATCAATGACTTTTCTCCTTAAAATTTAAAAGGATAGACTTCAAAGCTGAAATTATTAATTTTTCGGTAAACTAATATTAGTTTTGATAAAATGCCTGATATACTTATTAACCTCAGCGATTAGTTCTTAAATTTATTGTTTTCA
>NZ_JAAHGK010001254.1:0-2234 GCF_010672505.1 Okeania sp. SIO2B9
TGAAAAAATGACTCGAAGGAATCTTATTGATGAGTTGGAGAGAGTTGTTCATTCCCTTCAAGAAAGTTATTTAGATATTTGTTTTGGTGGAGAAATTGAACCAGACCCATCCTATGATCTTCAGGATGATAAATAATGTGAGAAACGAAGATAATTCCAGATTTGATTTCTAATACAATCACCGATTAGTTAGTGTAATACTTACGCTAACCACTTTTTCTTTTTGTCCAAAGTCCAATTATTAGCCATTTATTGTTAATTATTCTTGTGTTTACTTCAACGTAGAGACCTTGCATGCAACGTCCCTACCCACTCCCCTACGCCATTGCTGAGGGGCGGGATGAATATAAGTGGGATGGGTATCTTGCCTGCGGTGAAAATATCAGGAACGGGGGGAACGGGAACGGGCAAGATGCCCATTCCACAAAACGATTAAAATCACCCCGCATTTATGCAACGCTCCCCTACTCCCCCACAATGCGAAAATGTAGCAAATAATTTATCAAATTGGTATAATACCCCGCCGTCTACAGGATGTTGACAATTGGTTGAGGTTTGAGTCCCCATCCACTTCTTCCTTCTTCCTTCTTCAAGAAGGTTGACGACAAATACCAAATACAGAGGTGTAACCATGTAAAAATGTACTACCACCCACCGGACCAATTTCACCATTACAGAAAAAGCCACTGATAGGAATATTCAAATAACTACTAAATAATCTAGAATCAAAATTAGGTTTACCATATAATCCTTCTCCTCTTCCCAAACAAGCAAACATTAAAGCAGTAGCATTATTTGTAGATTTAGTCTCAAAAGAAACTTCTCTTTGATAGCGCTCTAGTAAAATTTCTAAATCTTCTGCTGAGGTATTAGCATCTCGTAAATGAAATTGAATTCGTTGGCCCGCCCTTACCTTATCACCAATGGCTATCGCTCCTGCTTTAGGGTCAACTCCAATTAAATTACGGATGAGAAAATCTCCCTGTTTTAAGTTTTGCTGAAATTCGTCTCTTACTATACCGACAAAGAGAGAATTTTCTGCTAGCTTCCTGTCTTGTTCGTTGAGATTTTGTACTAAGCCTTGTAATGCTTCTAGCGGAGATTGTTTAATACCACCTACCATTTGGTCAGAACTAACTAATTCTTCAAGTTCTAGAACTATATTACGTTCTCCTTCTGTAACACGATATGGTTTACCAATAGGCCGACAGCCTTGTGCTACTATTGTTTCTAAAATAATATTGCCAGATAGAGAGACTCCTACAGCTCCTTCTTCACAAAGGCGGTCTTCACAAAAAAGTCCTGCACTGTTACCATTTGGGCCACTACTAGCTAATCCTCCTACTTTAGCTGAATTAGGATAAGCATAATCTAGCCCTTGAAGCAGGTCATTGATTTTGGCAGAAAATGGGTCAGCGAGTATAATAAATTGAGGATTGTCTGTAGTAGGTACTCCGATGAGATTACACCAGTCATCGGGAGAACTGTCTAAGTCTGGTAGTTGTTCTGCACAGATGTGAAAAGCTGTTACTGTGACTTCTGGCAAATGTGCCAAACTGAGACTAATGGCTGGTTGGTGTTCTAATTCTTGTGGTTTTCCATCATCTTTCATACCAACTATACCACCACCTCCACAACCGACGAGTACTGTTTCTGGTAAATATTCTTTTAGTAGAGGCATGAGTCGTGAATATTCACTGGTAAAGGCTGAGGAGATAAATACCAGTCCTAAATTTGCTGTAGTTCCTAATGATTCTAAACTTTTTTGTGCTACTTCTTTAACTGCTGCTTCTAATGAGGGACGGGTTGATAGAGAGTTTGACCACTGCATGTATACGGAGGCTCCTTGTGAATATATTTTTAATATTAATATTTCAGTATAGGTGAAGTTCTCTCCCGTTAAATCGGAGATGATAACGGAAGTTTCTCAAACAAAAAAGTTTCTTGCTCCTGCTGGCGCAACGTTGCACGAACACAGGTTGATTAACGTCTTACGCCTCCACAAGCAGGCAAGGTGATACCCACCTCGTTTAATGTTTTATTGCAATATGTTAATTGCAGCATTCTCATCTCTATCTAAAACTATTTTACATAATGGACAAGAATGAATTCTAACTGATCAAGTTAATGGTACTTTCTGACCACAATTACTACAATGAGTGAAAGGTATGATTCGGGTTGACTTTAATTACATGAACACCGCATTTTACCGCCACTGCATTCAATTTTTCAAT
>NZ_JAAHGK010001255.1:0-2233 GCF_010672505.1 Okeania sp. SIO2B9
TGAAAGAAACAATAGAGTTTTTTAGCAATATTATGGGTTGAGAGAGGAGTCAGGAGTCAGGAGTCAGAAGTCAGGAGGAAAGAAAGAAGTAAGAGGAGGAAAAGGAGAAAGATACAGTAGGTTGGGTATGCAGTGGAATTATTTATACAATGTGGGACTTACACAAAATAAAGCGGCGTTGCTGAATCAAGGTATGAAAATAAAAACTGAAGAATCTCAAATATTTGTCATTAATATAGTTTAGCAATCGCCAAAAAATACAAATCATACCCCAAGTCAGCAACGCTACTAAAGCCACAAAATTGGCTCAAATATAGATAGGCAGAGGCTTTTACCTCAAAAAGGCATAAATCCTGAATAAGCACGGGTTCTAGCCATTTTTAAGGCATCGACGTAATTCCCTTTATAGTTAAACAAGCCATTAAAAATTGGCCAATTTTAGTTAGGTTTAAGTAAGCTTCTTTGTACGGTTTTTGTACACATTTCCATATTTTTTCATCTGTCTAGTAAAGAAAGAAGGTTGAAAAGTTGTAAACTCGTTATTTTAAATTATAAGCGGGTAGGGGGAATCGAACCCCCATCATTAGCTTGGAAGGCTAAGGTTTTACCACTAAACTACACCCGCAGTTGTTTCTTTACTATAACACACTTTTCTAGAATTGCAACAAGTCCAGAAGAAAAAATTTTTAGATCATATTTACTGCCATCTGAGCTTTAAGTTATAGAGTCTCGACTAACTACAAAACCTAAAACCTCTTGATCTATACCTTTCAACTTCAGATACCCAGACTTTTTCACCTCTCGACTATCCACATAGTTAGCAACAGTCTGCGATACCAAAATTGTATTTGGCTCTGCAGCTTCCTGTAGCCGAGCTGCAATATTTACCGATGGGCCAATAGCTGTATAATCAGACCGCTCTGCACCACTAAACATTCCCACTACAGCATTACCCTGATGAATACCACAACGAAACCTCACTGGTGAAGCCCCATTCGGGCCAATTAACACCAGATTTTGTCACCTCTCATTTAATTTATCCAATAATTTATCCAAAGCTTTTAACATGGCCCTAGCTGAAGCCACTGCTCATTGCACCTGCTCATCTGCTGTCAACTCTTCAGGTGAACCATAAATTGCCATCACAGCATCTCCCACAAACTTATCCACAGTAACACCATTAGCAAAAATGGCTTTTGTCATCTCTGCTAAATATTCATTTAACAACTCACCTATTCTACGAGCTTGCAAAATATTCGACCAGTGTGATAATTTGACACCATGTTAGCGGAGCTTTGGGTTAGCAAAATTCCCGGTCTCCAATCATCACAAGTTGATCTTTTTTCAATCAACGTCAAACTGGCCAAATAACTGCCTTCTGTTGTCCTAAATTACTACTACCTTTTTTTTCTCAAACTTGCCAATAAATAGATGAGGCTCGTTTTTGGTAGATAACTCCTATGACAAATATATTCTGATCTGTCCATTGTGTTCTATCTATAGTTAGAATTAATCGACTACCATCAGAAAATTTTCTACTGATAATCATTGTAATCATAGGGAACCAAAACAAGGCAAGACTTCAGGAAAATAATCTTAAAAATCTTTGTATATGTTTTCGACGGCTTTCAGATTTAATGGGCCAAGGAAAACAAGCTGCCAGCCTTTCTATTTTGACAGTTTTTTGGACAGTAATTAACCTGGGCGAAAATTTTTCAAGTTGGAAGTTGAGTATTGGTCAAAGATTGTGGAAAATATGATTCATACAATGATAAAAATTGCATTTGGGTCGGTCTCTGTGTGTAAGTGGACCGACTTTTTGAGCATAAAATGTGGCTGATGGCTACTATAGCAATGTGCGCTGGCATATTGACAAATTACAATAACTGTCCAATAGCTAGAAGTCTTATATTATCGGTTTTTTATTCCCCCTTCCGGAGCTGTTGCCTTCCGGAACTGTTGCCTGCGCATAGCGCTAGATCAATAATTGACATAAAAATCAACTCAAATTAGGGAACAAGGGTGAGGTACGGGAAGTGTACCTCACCCTTCTCTACAAATGATGATCATGATCAAACAGGAAAAATCTTTTTGATACAGAGTTTTAATAGTTGAAACCCTTATATCACAATAGTTTTGAGGTGCTTTTCACCCCGTGAGCCACAATATTGTCACAGAAAGCTACGAGATTATACCAATTCCCATGCATTAATGCTATATTTCCGATGAACTA
>NZ_JAAHGK010001256.1:0-2232 GCF_010672505.1 Okeania sp. SIO2B9
CATCAAATTTGTCTTAAAATTCTTCAAGGTCTAATTTTTTTAATATTGTTACTTTTTATAATAAATAAATTACACAAATAATTTATAAGATGATTAAATTAGATTAAAAGCGATTAATTAAAATAAAAAATCAAATTTATAAAATACTAAATCTCAATAATTCTTTTTACAGCATCTAATAAATCTTGCCCCTCTTTTTTTTGTAGTGAAGTTAGACAATAATTCTTTTCAGAAGCCCAAAAAAATAGGTTGACAAACCTTTAATAAATCTGGACTTTATCTCCATAACCAGCAGTTTGCGTATCAAATAAGTACATTGGCCAGTTTTTCATTCTCCCCACAAGAGAAACAAAAAAGCTGACAGCTCACTGCAATCAAACACAAGCTGAAAAATAGACAAAATTTGAGCTTATTAAAAATTCTTCAGCCTCATCTAAATTAAAAAATTATCAAGGAGAAAAAAAAGTGAAACTCTCAGTATATGGAAAAGGCGGCATCGGTAAATCTACAACAAGCTGCAATATCTCAGTTGCCTTAGCCAAACGTGGTAAAAAAGTCCTACAAATCGGTTGCGACCCAAAACACGATAGTACATTTACCCTCACAGGATTTCTCATCCCCACAATTATTGACACCCTACAAGAAAAGGACTATCATTACGAAGATATCTGGCCAGAAGATGTCATTTATAAAGGTTACGGTGGTGTAGACTGTGTAGAAGCAGGTGGACCACCCGCTGGAGCAGGTTGTGGTGGCTACGTTGTCGGCGAAACAGTCAAACTACTCAAAGAATTAAATGCCTTTGACGAATACGACGTCATTCTATTTGACGTACTCGGTGACGTAGTTTGTGGTGGTTTTGCAGCTCCACTAAACTATTCAGACTACTGCATGATTGTCACAGATAATGGCTTCGATGCTCTCTTTGCAGCTAATCGCATTGCCGCCTCTGTCCGTGAAAAAGCTCGTACCCATCCTCTACGTTTAGCTGGCCTAATAGGTAATCGTACATCCAAGCGCGATCTAATTAATAAATATATAGAAGCCGTACCAATGCCAGTGTTAGAAGTCCTACCACTAATTGAAGATATTCGAGTTTCTCGTGTCAAAGGCAAAACATTGTTCGAGATGGCCGAAAACGATCCTTCACTCCAATACGTTTGTAACTATTACCTGAACATTGCCGACCAAATTTTGGCATTGCCAGAAGGAGTAGTGCCCAACGAATCTCAAGACCGCGATTTATTCTCCTTACTCTCTGATTTCTACTTAAATCCCAGTAAACCTGAAGTTGTATCAGAGGATGAAAAGCTTGACCTGATGATGGTTTAATAGACTTAGCTCTTCTCAGGATAAGGAATATATAAGTCATGGTTTTCTTTGAACAATTATCAACGTCCCTCAAACAAAAATGGCTGCAGTACTACCAAAAAAATCGCTCATGGTTGGTACTGCACATGACAGATGAAAATACGGTCCAGACTCCTGATGGAGGAAGGAGACCTGTGTCATACCTTATCTTGGGAATTCTTAATGCCCTGGAACCAGAGTTAGAGGCATTAATGTTGCCTTTCTCTAAACTCAAGGCAGATGCAGATAGTTTAATAGAAGTTTTAGGGTTAAATTTTGACCCAGACATTGCCATAGGTAAAAAACAAGATTCTTCCATAGACAAATCAACATCAATATTGTCTGACGATCCTCAACAGTCACCAGGATCTTATTCCCCAATTATGCCAGACCAGAATGAAGATTCTAATAATTGGGGTACTGCTGCAGTAGTAGGTGGAGCTGCCGCTGTTGGTGGAGCTGCTATTATGGCTTCAGGATTGGATCTGGAATCTGATGCTGATGATCTGCTTGATGATGACCAGAGTGAGTTAGACCTGGAGTCACAAGTGGATGAGTTAGATATGGATATGGATTCTGACTCGGAAGTGGATGATGATTTGGACTTGGGAATAGAATCAGAAGTGGATGAGTTGGATATGGATATGGATTCTGACTCGGAAGTGGATGATGATTTGGACTTGGGAATAGAATCAGAAGTGGATGAGTTAGATATGGGACTGGATTCTGACTCGGAAGTGGATGATGATTTGGACTTGGGAATAGAATCAGAAGTGGATGAGTTAGATATGGGACTGGATTCTGACTCGGAAGTGGATGATGATTTGGACTTGGGAATGGAGTCCGCAGCAGAAGCAGCAGATGACTTGGTTAGCCTTGACA
>NZ_JAAHGK010001257.1:0-2232 GCF_010672505.1 Okeania sp. SIO2B9
AGAGGGAATATTTCTGGTCTGAGAAATGCGATCGCGTACATATTCAAAAAAGCTCAATCCCAGCTTGCGAGTAGTAGCAACAAGGGACATAAAAGTATCCCAAGATGCAGTCCCCTCAGTCGTCTGAGTTCCATAACTGATATGGCGTCTCCTCACCATAGTCCTAGCAGCTAACTCTGCCGGGTTATTATGCAACGGCAATTCCGGATGGTCTAACACCAACAGCAACTCCGAAATCTTGGTCGCAGTTAATCGTTTTCGTTCATCCAACTGCTGATCACCACTCTGAGTGTCGAAAAGTCGAGAAAATTCAGAGCGTAATCTATGGGCAGTTGAAATTGTGAGAGCATCTCTATAAGCAAGTAACTCTCGATAGTAATCCCAAAAATCATCCAAGAATTGTTCCAGGAGTTGTTGATGATCATTAACCTTGGGAGTTAACTTTTTATAATCTCGTCCCTCATGTACCCAACACAAAGCTAAATTATCGGTTAGTAACTTGAAGGTCGGTGCATCATCACAGAGGAGAGTTTTTATAACTGGCCAGTCAGTTTGCTGATGATCAAAAGCGATTGCTGCTGCGTCTTTAATACGTTGACGCATTTGTGGCCCTAATAATGGTAAATCTCTATCTAGTAGCCCATTAAACTCTATGGAATTCAATACAGTTTCTTGGGGCAACAATTCCAGAGACTTCTTCCATTTATCTGGTATATGTAAGGTCTCCAACAGTGAAAAAGTCTCTTGATTGATAATAAACTCTAATTCTCGTCGGTCAAGTAAACCTTGAAGTACACTTAATCTATCTTTTTTGGCAGTAGTAAAGTAGACCGTATCAAGAGGGTTACACACTACATTCGTAGTATAGTTAACCCCTCCCACAGGGGCTCCTGTTTGGTCAAAGTGCTGCCAGGGACTACTTAATAGTCCGGCTTCATAGATTTCACTTTTTTCTGTCTCAAAACCAGACTGGTTTTTGATTAACAGATTGGACAAATGCCCGGCTGACATGGAAATGCCCATGTCCTCTAGAAACTCTAATAGTTTGCCTTGGGTCATATTTCCCCCATAGTACAAACTAATGATTAAGCTTTTAATTCCTGGGCCAAATTCTCCTTCATCACCTGATGGTAATTCTGCCTTGGGAGTTTTTCGCGTAGAGTGTGAGTAGTATTTCTGTTTCAGGAATAATACATGATCGGTTCCCAAGGTAATATCTTGAATGATTACTTCTTCGTAACCTTTAAACTCTGCATCAATGGGTAGTAATTCCATAGGGTACTCTAGTATTTCTTCCCTATCTATTTTGAGCTGAGATTTTTTACTGCCCTTTGAATGGTTTTGAGGTGGCTTTCGTTCTTTTTGTGATCAGTAGTTCTGGGAAAATCCTCTTGGTTTTTTGGCTTTGATTTTGGGCTGTTGTTGTTCTCCCTGAAGACGGTTATTTTCGTCTTTTAAACGTTGGTTTTCTGTTTGTAATTCTTTGAGTTGTGTCTGTAATTGCTCTATCAGGTTCAGTAATACCTCTACTGTTTGAGACAAGGATTTGTCTGCAATTTCGGTCGGGTTAATTGTTTGCAGGACTTGCTCTACTAATTTTTTGCTGTCATTATTTTGTCTCATATTTCATCTTCTATAACCAACTTGATTCTCCTGTTATTATTCTTGATCCTTTATTCTTTTTTGTGATTTAGCCGATCTTCTCGAGCGCGATTTTTGGTCTTGGCAGCTATCATAATTGCCTACCCCATCATATTGAGTAGATACAAAAAACTTTTGATTTTATCCTTAAATTATCTTACCACTACTATGCAGGACTACCTTTTTATAGTGGCTTTTGCAAAAGGAGGAGTCAGGAGCTAAGAATTAACAGGAGCGCAAATCTCTTTACTTATATCAAGTCCGGATAATTAGTGATAGAACTCTGTTCCGAGATGCACGTTACCTAGTCCTTGTTCCCTTCTTCTAGACTATGACCATACTTTTTTGAATTTGGTATAACTTTTGATATTTCTATAAGTAACTCTATTCATGACTACTAATTTTTTTTCTGCCGTTATACCAATATTATGTGAGACTCTACAGAATTAGGTGTTAGGTATTAGCTGTTAGGTGTTATACCAATATTATGTGAGACTCCACAGAATTATGAAATTTATTAACTTGTCTGTCTCGATCTACATTTCACTCTGATTAAAATATTATTCTATGCAACTTCATATTAATTTGGTA
>NZ_JAAHGK010001258.1:0-2230 GCF_010672505.1 Okeania sp. SIO2B9
TTGAAGAAGGAGACAGGAGACAGGAGACAGGAGACAGGAGGAAAATTACATGGGGATTCTAACCCCAAGTAATTTTGAACACCGTGTAGACGGTGGGGTATTAAACCCACAAAGAAAATGATAAAATTTTCACTATTGAAGAAGAAAGAAGAAGGAAGAAAAAATGGATGGGGACTCAAACCCCAACCAATTGTTAATATCGTGTAGACGGTGGGGTATTAAACCCAAAATAAAAAGATAATTTAGGACTGCTATATAGTGTTTCTCAAGTTACTGATTTACAGTTATTTTTCTTTTTTTCTACTCCCTACTCCCTACTCTCTACTCCCTAAAGCAAAATAATTTTGTACCTCACGCTTTTTGGGAATTGCTATATATAATTTCACTTTGTTTTACCCATGTAATAAACTATGTTCAAACGCCTACTAAAAATCATCATTTATTGGCTCGACTCACCATGCTAAACCAATTATTTTTAATATTAAACTACAGAATTTCAAAAAAATCATTATTATCAATTATATTAGGAGGATTTTTAGCGATAAATAACCAAACTATCGCTCAGGGAAAAGTAATTAAAGCTCAAACTTTAGCCACCAATCAAATTCAAAGCAACACCACAACTTTTAGCTCCAATAGCAATACAAAAAAACAAACACCATTAATAGCAGAAAATTCCAGTTTTCCAAAATATCCTGAAGTCTTACCTCCATCAACAGTAAGACCATCAATTCAACAACAAGAACCAATATTTAATCCTATCGAAGTAAATCCATTTCCCAATTTACAGTATGTTGTCTATATTGAATCAGACAGTGCATTATTGTTAGGAATTATTCGGCGAAAAATTGAACCAAGAGCAGTATTGCGGTCTTTTGCAGGCAGCACTGTAATTCAAGTAGGAAGTTTTTCTCAGTTATTTTTCGCTTTAGATTTATTAGATTATTTAGAAGAAAGAGGAATTAATGCCCAACTAGAAAAACTTGATTCAAATGAAGCTTTTGGTGAACCTGTAAAACCTGCAATTTTAGCAGCTAGTGTATATCCTCCAGTTAAACGTTCAATTGCTTATGGACTAAGTAATAGTAAATCTTATTATTTATTAATTCCTAGTAAGTCAACAAATTTAGCTTTAATTACATATAAATTGCGATTATTAGGAATTCCCGACCAAGGTATTCAAGTGACAGAAATTCCCGAAAATGTAGCGATAGGACCTTTTGAAAAGGAAGAAATAGCAGAAAAGTGGCAACGCTATTTATTAGATTCGGGGTTTGTTAATGTGGTTATTTACTTTGGTCGTTAAAAGTCAGTCAGAAGTTAAATTTAAAAGTTGATTGAAATACATTTTTAGGCAACAGGCAACAGGGAATATAGAATAGGGAATAGAGAATAGGGAATATATAGGAAAAAAGTATTTTTGTAAATATGAGATGCACCCTCCAAAACTGCTTTAAGTAAAATTTCAAGTCCCTTATGTATCAAGAAGAAAAAAGACAAAAAATCCTTTTAGTAAGTCCTATACTTTTAAACATAGGTAATTAGGGTTTGCTGAATCTTATATAGCGTTTCTCAAGTTATTGAGGTACATTTTTTCTTCTTTTCTACTCCCTACTCCCTACTCTCTACTCCCTACTCCCTAAAATCAATGAACAATACTAAAGAAAAATTTGTAGTTACTGCTGCCCAAATGCGACAAATAGAAGAACGAATATTTGTTGCCGGAATGCCAGTAGCAGCATTAATGGAAAAAGTTGCAGGATTAGTAACACGAAGAATCGTAAAATTATTCAATCGTAATATTAGTAAAATTGGTATATTAGTAGGTCCTGGTCATAATGGCGGAGATGCTTTAGTCATAGCCAGAGAATTATATTTCCAAGGTTATGAAATAATAGTTTACTGCCCGATACCAAAACTTAAAGAATTAACAAATGCTCATAGTAAGTATCTCCAATCTTTAGGAGTTAATTTTGTTGATAATATTTCCCCGGTCAAAAATTGCGACTTGCTCATAGACGGTTTATTTGGCTTTGGTTTAGAACGAGAAATTACCGGAGATTTAGCTGTAGCAATCAATCAAATTAATAGTTGGAAAAAACAGATATTTAGTATCGACTTACCTTCTGTATCGCTGACAGCGGTTCTGCTTGTCGGGCTGGGCGTCTTTGCCTTTGGGTGGGGGCGGCGTCAGATGACGGACATTGCCGATGGCACTTTGGCGGCCGTT
>NZ_JAAHGK010001259.1:0-2227 GCF_010672505.1 Okeania sp. SIO2B9
AAATTGAGCTGCACAAATTACATCTCCTTCATTTTCTCGATGTTCGTCATCGACTACTACTACAGACTTACCTGCTTTAATATCTGCTAGTGCAGCATCAATGGAGTCAAATTGAAATTGTTCGTTTGGCTGTTTATTCACAGATAGTTTCCCTGGTTTTGTCATTTTTTTCAAAATATGTTTAAAAGTATACAAATATTATAACGATATACAAAGATTATAGGGTTTCCTAGGCTACGGAAGTATAGTAACAAGAATGAATAAATTAGATAGATAGTTGAGAATATACCTTACAGCAACTTGAAGACTCTATTAAGTAATTGAGTTTCAGATAGAAAATATCATACAATAATTGGAAGTAAATAATATGAAAGGTAGAATTTTTACAGAACAAAAACGTCAAATACTTGAAGACATTATCGTTCATCGTCGAACAGAACCAGTAGCAAAGTTTATTAATAAAGAAATTCCCGATCTAGTAATAGAGCGTTTACTATTTGCTGCTTTGCACGCTCCTTCAGTTGGTTTTTCTCAACCCTGGGAATTTGTGATTATTCGTGACCCATCAATTAAGGCCAAAATCAAAGCATCTTTTGAAAGAGAAAATGAAAAAGCAGAAGAAATATTCAAAGATCGGCCTCTACCTCATCAATTTCAATTGATTGGTACGGGAATAACTACAACTCCTGTTAATATTGCTGTTTTTTATAAGCCTTCATCTGCTCCGGTCTTAGGTCAAACAAGTATGGATAAAGTAGGACCTTATAGTGTTTGTCTTGCTATCCAAAACTTGTGGTTAATGGCTAGAGCTGAAAATATAGGGTTGGGTTGGGTAAGTGTCTTAGATGAAGAAGAGGTAAAAACTATTCTCAATGCTCCTCCAGAAAATGAATTAATCGCTTATTTGTGTATAGGTTATGTCACAGAATTTACAGAACGTCCTCAGCTTGAAATTGCTAACTGGGAAAAGTGTAAATCAAAAGCTGAAGTCATTTATTATAATAGTTATTAAATAAGCATTTCCTACGGAATGCTGCGCAAACAGCCGTCAGCTATTAGCTATCAGCTATTAATTTTATTTTGGGAAAGGTAAAAGTAATTGAGAAAATTGAGAAATTGAGAAATAATAAAAAGTTACTACCAAAGTCTCCTTCTCCAAGCTTATACCAGTTTTATATGAGGTTGCATAGAATGATGAAATTCATTACCGAAAAATTCAGGTATAAAGCCTCTCCATTCATGGAGAAAAAAGCGGTCGTTAGCGGAGTTCCCGGAGGGTGGGATGGCGTACTTCGGAGCGGGTCTGCAAGAACGGGTCTCGGAGCCATATCCAATCGACCAAGAGAAGAAAAAAATCCTTTGATCCAATCCTCTTAGTTTATAAGAAGAGGTAATTCTAAATTCTTAATTCGCGCATTCTAAATTCTTGAAATCGATCTATCTCTATCTACTCCTATCTGCGGTCAATTCTGCTTGAAATATTATTCTATACAGCTTCATTTCAATTTGGTATTAGAAGTAATTATTCATTATTAATTGCTGTTTGCGTAGCATCCCGCAGGGAAGCGCTAACTGCTTACCTTATTAACTACTGATTAAGACTAGATATTTGCCACTTACTTATAGAGGCGTTTTATACAACATCTCTATAAGTGGCTTATTTACCTTGAAATTACTGTCAATATAAATTTATTCTGTTATCTCTTATGGAGAATCAAGAGTATTTTCAGATTCAATTTATTCAGTAATTTATTGTATAGAATCATCACTTTCAGTAAGGAGAGATTCTACAACTTCTTCAGATTTTGCCTCGGTAATTTGTGATGATTCTGGAATAGTATCTTCAAATGGAAAATCTTCTACAACTTCCGGTATAGAAGTAATAGAATCATCACTTTTAGTAAGGAGAGATTCTACAACTTCTTCAGATTTTGCCTCGGTAATTTGTGATGATTCTGGAATAGTATCTTCAAATGGAAAATCTTCTACAACTTCCGGTATAGAAGTAATATAATCATCACTTTCAGTAAGGAGAGATTCTACAACTTCTTCAGATTTTGCCTCAGTAATTTGTGATGATTCTGGAATAGTATCTTCCAGTGGAAAATCTTCTACAACTTCCGGTATAGAAGTAATATAATCATCACTTTCAGTAAGGAGAGATTCTACAACTTCTTCAGATTTTGCCTCAGTAATTTGTGATGATTCTGGAATAGTATCTTCCAGT
>NZ_JAAHGK010000126.1:0-9324 GCF_010672505.1 Okeania sp. SIO2B9
CTAAATACAACTGTGCATCATCAGGCTTAATTTCTAAAGCTTTTTGATAACTCTCAACATCCATTGGATCGTTCTCAATAGCTTGTCGATAATAACTCAATGCTTCTTCTAATTTTCCTTTAACTTGCTGATGCAATGACTGATTTAATTTTTCTTCCACTTTTGGGGAAAAGTCAGGTTGAATTTGCATAAATTTACGATATACATTAACCGCTTCTTCCCACTTTTCTAACTTAACTAATACATCCCCCAACTTATAATAACCCCAAGCAAAATCAGGATTCAACTCAACAGCCTGACGATAAGCACTAACCGCTTCTTCCCACTTTTCTAACTTAACTAATACATCCCCCAAATTATTATAATACCAAGAAAAATCTGACTTTAATTCTATAGATTTATTATAAGCATTAACTGCTTTTTCTAACTCTTCTATTTCCTGCAATAAATTACCTAATTTATGATGTACTTCCCACAATTCAGGATTAATTTCAATGGCTTTTATATAAGCCTTTATGGCCTCTTCTTTTTCTCCTTTTTCTACTAAATTATCGCCATTAGTGTGATAATCATCTGCCAAATTGGAGTTGACTATAACTGCATTAGTAGCAGTAGTGTTCTCTGACTCTTGCTCCTCTTGTTTCGCTAATATTTTCTCTAACGGATAATCAGATATTGTCAACTTTTTACTAGGTTCTATTTGTTGTTGAGTATTGGTTGTTTTTTCCTGAAGTTTATTTTCTAAATCTGCCAAATACTTTCTTGCTTCTTTCCAGTCAGGAGCTAATTCAATTGCCTTACGATAAGCAGCGATCGCTTTTTTCCATTCACTCTTTTTTGCGAAAACTTTTCCTAAGCTAAAAAAGTTTTTTGCCTGCTTAAAATTGATTCTTTGCTGTTGTGTAGGTAGGGAATTTTTTGTGGGAGTTTTTAGCATCATCTCTATCTCCGGTCTTAAATATATCTTATTGGTGGGTTAAGTTGTATCGTAAGTTCAATTGTTAATTAGGAAGATTATCCTAGTTTCATGCACCCTATATCTTCAAAAAGTTATCTTTTAATAAATTACTCTCAGAATAAATCAGTATCTGGGAATTTTTTAATATTTCTACACCTTACTCTGGTCAATAAATCTCTAATTATCACTTTTGGATGTTAATTAACTAGGCTAATTTTGTCCTATTTTTAATATATTATTAGCTATTACTAATAAAACACTAATTTCACAGTCAAATCCGGAAATAATTGATTAATCAGGGAACAGGAATTAACGAAGTCAGAAGTCAGAAGTCAGAAGTTAGAAGTTAGAAGTTAGAAGTTAACCCACCCCCTAACCCAACCCACCCCCGCCCCTCCCAGGAGGGGAGCCAGGAGGGGAAGTAGGGGATTTGAGCAAGCATCCAAAAATATTTCGCCTTAAAAGGCGGGATTTAAGACCTAATTATTTTGATAAAATCAATTGAGGATATTTAAAAAGGATTGTATTTTTTAAGAAGGGAAAAGGGAGCGGAGAACAAATCAAAAAAAATCCCTATAAATAAATTCAAGGGATTTGAAAAATATTGTATTTTTTTTATTGAGCAATTAAAGATTTTCTCTATTACCAAATCAATGTTAAATCAAGAATAAATCCTGGCAAAATATTTTCTCCTGATACTGTTTGGGGATTTTCTAATATTTCTACATCCTGCTGTGGTCGATAAATCTCTAATTGTCGTTTTTTTCGATTAATTAACCACCCTAATTTTGCTCCATTTTCCATATATTCTCTCATCTTAGCTCTAGTTTTTTCTAAGGTATCGCTAGGAGACATTAGTTCTACTACAAAATCAGGGCATAATGGTGCAAATTGATCTTGTTCTTCTAATGTTAAAGTATCCCAACGTTGATTACTTATCCAAGAAGAATCGGGAGACCTTTCTGCACCATTCGGCAATTTAAAACCACTGTTAGAATCAAAAACTTTGCCTAAATTTTTTTGACGATTCCAAGCTCTTAGTTGAAAATTTAGTTCTGAATTTCGTTCTCCTGTAATGCTACCAGTGGGCGACATAATAATTAGTTCTCCTGTGGCACTTCTCTCAAATCTTAAGTCGTCATTTTCTTGACAAAGTTGCCAAAATTGTTCGTCTGTTAAGTCAATTTTTAATTCTAATATTGGTGGTAAATAAATGTTTTTATTTTCCATAAATTATTAATCCTTAATCTAGTTAATTTCCTGTTAATTCAATTGCTCGTTGATAAGCTGCTACAGACTCATCAAGTTTACCTATTTCTTGTAAGGCATCTCCTAAAAGATGGTAAATTTCTCCTATATCTATATTTATCTCACTTTCAGAATAATTTTCTTCAGTTTCATTCGCTTCTAATTGAATGACTTCCTGATAATAATTGATGGCTTCTAACCATTCTCCTTTTTCTGCTAAAGCTTTGCCTAAACTATAGTGAGCTTCTAATAATTTAGGGTCTAATTCAATTGCTTGATAAAAACAAGCTATCCCTTGCTGTGTTTTATTCTCTGCTATTAAACCCCTACCTAAAGTACAAAACTCTTGGGCAGTCGCCCAACTGGGATGTTGGATGAGTGCATTGTAAGATAATTCTTCAGCTTCATCAACTTTTCCTTGGTCTAGCAAGACTTCCACTAAACCTCGATAACTATCTTTTAAGTCTGGTGCAAGTTTGATGGCTTTTTTGTATGCAGCGATCGCTTCTTTTTGTCGTTGATGTTGAGCGTATAATTCTCCTAGACTGGCATAAATTTCGCCAAAGTCTGGTTTAATTTCAATTGCTTTTTGGTAAGCGGCGATCGCTTCGTCTGGTTTATTTATTTCTACCCAAGATTTGCCCATTATTTGATAAGCTATTGCATGGGGTTTTATAGAAATTGCCTCTTCACAAGTAGAGATAGCATCATAGAATTTACTATTGACAAATTCTGCTTCGGCTTGTTTAATTAAATCTGCTTGATTAATTTGAGGCAACTTCTCCTTCTCTTTTTTATCTTTTGATTTTGGGTTTAATACCCCGCCATCTACAGGGTGTTGAAAATTGATTGGGTTTTGAGTTCCCATCCACTTTTGACTTTTGACTTCTTCAATTTCTAACTTTTGACTTTTGAGTTTTGAGTTTTGACTTTCGACTTCTTCCATTGAATTTGAATATGACTGCAAAATATCTTCAGGATTAATATGTTGAGGTTTCTTGCCGTTCACTTCTACCTGTTTTTTGACTGAAATATTACTAATTTCCCGAGCTTTTTGAGCATAAATAGCAGCCTCATTTACCTTGCCTTGACGCTTCAAAGTTGTAGCTAAATTTTGATAAGCTGCAGCATAATTTGAGTTTAATTTTATCGCCTTCTGATAACAGAATATGGCTTTAGTTAATTGACCTTGACGACAGAGGGTATTACCGAGATTTAGATGTTGGTCGGGAGTGATGTTTTCCGGGGTTAGAGTGTATGCTTCATACCAACAGTCTGCTGCTTCTGCTTGTTTACCAACTTGAGTCCATGCTTTAGCTAAGTTGCGGTATGCTCCGGCAAAGTCTGGTTTGATAGCAATCGCTTTTTGATAACAGGGTATTGCTTTTTCCCATAATTCCTCTTGTGCATACAAACTACCTAGGTTGACGTGAATTGAAGGATCTTGACTATCGAGGGATATAGCTTTGAGATAATTTTGTTTAGCTTTCTGACGTTGACTAGCA
Source organism: Okeania sp. SIO2B9 (assembly GCF_010672505.1). Lineage (NCBI taxonomy): Bacteria > Bacillati > Cyanobacteriota > Cyanophyceae > Oscillatoriales > Microcoleaceae > Okeania > Okeania sp. SIO2B9. The sequence continues at coordinate 3,712 of NZ_JAAHGK010000126.1, forward strand.
CTGCCTATTTTTTGTTGAGCATTACCCAATATTTTGTACGCCATGGCCATCTCTGGTTGTACTGCTATAGCTTGCTGACATTGGGCGATCGCCTGTTCGTATAACCCTTCTTGGTTGTATGCTATAGCTCGTTGAATGTAAACATCGGGTAGGACGACCGCTGATTTTGTTACATCAACATATTGAGCGTTTATTTGTGTATCTATTTTATTGCTGCTTTCTATTTGTGGTCTATCTATTTTTGGTAACGCTTCTTCTATTTTTTCTAATTCGTTACTTGCATCTTTTATTAATGCTTTTTTTTGCTGATTTTTATCAGTATTGGTTAAATTTACTTCAACAGGAAATAATAAGTTTTCACCAGCAGTTTCTGTTGTATCTTTGATATTAAAATCTATTTCTGGTTTTAAAGGGAAGGAATTATTTGTACCCTGAAGTCTGGGAATATTTTCAGATGGTTGTAAATATTTTTTCGATGATTGATGATGGAAATTAAAAACAGCAGCTACTCGATCAAATAACTGCTTGAAAAATTGTTCAAAATATTTTAATGGTGATTGAAAAGTACCAGTATTTCCTACTAACTGAATATCAGAACTACTGACCCGCTCCTGATCTATTGCTCCATCAATTTTCTGCGCAATATCTGGTTGAAAACTATAGATATGATGATTTATATCGCTATTATTTACATAAGTTTTATCTTTTGATTTTGGGTTTAATACCCCGCCGTCTACAGGATGTTGAAAATTGGAATTGGTTGGGATTTGAGTCCCCATCGACTTTTTCTTTCTTTCAACTTCGGTCTTCCTTATTCCTTCTTCAACTTGTGGATTAGAGAGTTGGGAATTAGATTGAAGTTTCAAAGCTTCCCCTAAGTTCTGATATGCTACTGCTAATTTGGGATTAATTTGTATAGCATGACAATAACATGATATTGCTTGCTCTACTAAATTCATTTGTAGCAGAGTATTACCTAAGAGCAAATGTTCTTCTGCTGTTGCTGTTTCTGGTTCTAGAGAATAAGCTTTTTCCCAAAATTTAGAGGCCTCTGCGTGCTGACCAACATGAGTTAATGCTGTTGCTAAATAACGGTTGACATCTGCCATATTTGGGCATATTTCAATTGCTCTTTGATAACATTGGATTGCTTCTTGCCATTGTTGTTGTTGTCCGTATAAACTACCTAAATCTCTATAAATTTCTGGATCTTTTAGTGCAATAGATATCGCTTTTGTATACCACTGCCAAGCTTCTGCTGCCTGACCTTGATTTTGCAGCATTTTTCCTAATCTTTTATAAGCTTCTACATTATCTCGCTCTACAGAAATGTTATCTTGTGATTTTGGGTTTAATACCCCGTCGTCTACAGGGTGTTGAAAATTGGTTGGGGTTTGAGTCCCCATCCACTTTTCCCTTCTTCCTTCTTCAATTTTTTCCTGGTTAATTATTGTTGAATTTATTTGATGTGCTGTATTTTTTGCAGATAAATTAGATGTTTTTTTACCTAAGTTACCATTGACATTGGAGAGGTTTATTATTCCTAATTGAATCGCTTTGCGATAACAAGTATTCGATTCTTCAAAATCACCTGCTTGGGATAATGCTTCTGCAATATTTTGATAAGCTACTGCTGAGTTCGGATTTAATTTTATGGCGCTACGATAACAAGATATAGCTTCTATTAATTTCTGATGTTTTAAGAGAGTATTGCCTAAGTTTATATATTCTTGATCTTTGATTTTTGTGGGTTCTAGACAGTAGGCTTTATATTGAAAAATTGCTGCTTCTACTACTTTTCCAATTTTATGATACGCTTTAGCTATGTTGCGGTGGGCTGGGGCTAAATATGGTTTAATATTAATGGCTTTTTGATAATATTCAATTGCTTCTTGCCACTGCTGTTTACGAGCATATAAAGTTCCAATATTAACATAGGCTTCGGCAAAATTTGGTTGAATATTAATACCCCGTGAATACCACTCAAAGGCTGCTTCTATTTGACCTTCTTTTTGCACAATAATACCCATTGTTTTGCAGGCTTCAGCAAAATCTGGTTTATTTTTTAGAGCTTGTTCGCAAGCTGCTTTAGCTTCATTTAATTTCTTTCGTTCTAAATAGAATAGAGCTTTTTTATGGAAGTGAGTAGCCGCTTCTGTTGGATTAACTTTAGATGCCATTTGATTACTTACTACAGTTCGACTTACATTATCTTCTTCACCTTTTTGGGAAAAGGTTAATACATCAACTTGGGAATTAGAGAGTTTCTTCTCTAGAAGAATTTTTTCCTGAGAAGTTTGTTCCTCGTTCAGAAATTTTACTGTGGGATGGGAATTTACTTTTATTATACTTGCTTGCGATAGCATTTTTTCTAGTTTACTAAGGTTAATTATAATATCTTCAGTGAGGGAATTAGGATACATGATTTGGCGGATTGGGTAATAGGTAAATTCTTCTCCTACTAAGTAGTAATACTTTAATCCTAATTGTTGAGCGATCGCCCAGTAATAATGTTTAATATAGTTAGGAGAAACTAATTCTATTACGGTAGTTTCTGGACTACAAAACATAATATTTGTCAATCCACTACCATGAGGAGAAACTATCACTTTGGCATTAGCAAATAATGATGCTTGCTCTACAACAGAAAGAGTTTCTAGTTCGATAGTAACGAAGCCATATTCACTTAATATATCGATTACTTTTTCTTCATTAATAACTCTTCTATATTTAGCTTTATTCCGACTAATATAAATCCTTTCAGGATAAGAAATTACTTGATTATGCTGATTTTCTTTCCGTTTAAACCCATCTTGAAGTATAGTAGAGAGCGATCCGTTTAAAAATACTTGACGGTGAAATTCCAATGCCCATCTTTCTACCCAAGCTAAATGACTGGAAAAAGATGGAACAATTAATTTTTTAGCTTGAATATAGGGATAGCGATCGCTTTCTATAATTTTATCTTCTGGAATTCCTAAAATCCGGAGAGTTTCCTGTTGAAATGGTTGTTTAGTACTATTAACTAAAAACCAATCTATTTCCTCAAAATTTATACCATTGCGTCGTAATATTTCGATCCGGGGCAATATGTCTACCATCCAATGAAAATAAACGTTTCCTGACAACCCAGATAAAACAGCTACTGTACCGTTTATTTCCTCTAAAGGCGGTAATTCTTCCGTAGTAAAAAACCGATGGTTATTGATATCGTATTTGTCACATCCCGGCAACTGACCTGGGTATTCACGGGAAACTTCAGCTAATAATTGATTTTCTTGATTAATAATGGCAATAGCATTACAAATCATCCAATTATTTTTCTGAGGAACTATCCATGCTCTACCATTTACTACTTCTTTGACGAATTTTGGTGTTTCTGGAAAGTCAATATTTATTTTTTGTGTTTTTTCTCTAGAAAGACTATGAATACCATTTCCTAAATGAATTGGTTGAAGTTGTTTAAATATTCGTTTGAGACAAGGTTTGCAGTTTAACCCTTGACATTTAACTCGATCATTTGAAATTTGACTCCCTATCCACTTCTGACTTCTGACTTCTTTTGACTTCTTTTGACTTTTGAATTCTTCAAAGTTATTGCGCTGTACTAAAACTTTTTCTAATGCTTGAGAAATAGCATAATTATCTTTTTTTCTGGGGTTTAATACCCCGCCATCTACAGAGTGTTGAGAATTAGTTGGAATTTGAGTCCCCATCCACTTATTCCTTATTCCTTCTTCCTCACCCCTTTCAAAGGGGGGCAAGGGGGGATGCCTTCTTCCTTCTTCCTTCTTTCTTCTTCCTTCTTCAAAAGATTCAACTGCCAACCCTAAATGGTAAACAATAATAGCAGTATTGAAGCGTTTTTGTTTAGCTAAACTATTGCCTAATTTGAGATGTAAATCAACATTTAATGGCTGAAATTTCAATGCTTTTTGATAATAATTTTCTGCCTGTGAATATTCACCATATTCAAATAATACATTTCCCAAACTTGAGTAAGTTAAGATTAAATTTTCTCTAACTTCTGCTAAATATAATTTATCTATTTCTTCTGGGTTTAATATCTCGCTATCTACAGGGTTTTGACAATTGGTTGGAGTTTGAGTCCCCATCCAGTCCCGACTTATTCCTTCTTCATTTTGACTTTTGATTTCAGAATTTTGATTTCTAACTTCTTCCTTTTGACTTTTGACTTTTGAATTCTGAATATCGAGTGAGGGCGAATGGCATTCGCCCCTACATATGGCGTTTTCAAGGTTAATTTGCGTAAGTTCTGATTTATCTATTTCTTTTGAGTTTAATATCTCATCGTCTACAGGATATTGATAATTTGTTGAGATTTCAGTCCCCATCCACTCCTGACTTATTCCTTCTTCATTTTGACTTTTGATTTCAGAATTTTGACTTCTTCCTTTTAACTTTTTATTTCTTACTTCTTCCTTCTTACTTCTTACTTCTTCCTTCTTTCTTTTGACTTTTGACTTTTGAATTTTGACTTTCTCTAAAAATCTAGCACAAGCTATTTTTGCTTTTTCTAATTCGTCTAACCCCGTTAACAAATCTGCTTTTTCACAATAACTTTCCACAAAATAATTACCCTCAATAACCTTTTGTAAATGAGGTATTGCTGCTGCCAACTTTCCTAATTCCAAAAAAGAAAAAGCACAATTACTATGAGCAGAAAGATTTTCTGGATACTGCTTGATTATCTCCTGAAAATAAACAATAGCTTCTGAGTGCAAACCTTGTTGTTGATAAACTTTTCCGAGGTTATGAATAGCTACTATTAATTGAGGCTTAAGTGCCAGTGCTTGACGATAATTAGTAATAGCTTTTTCTACTTTACCAAGCTCGAAAAATGCTTGACCTTGGTTATTGTAGAGATAAGCATCATCTGGTTTTAAGTTAATAGCTTGTTGAAATATTTCGATTGCTTCCTTAGCTCTACCTTCCTTGACTAAAATATTACCCCAGTTACTATAAGCTTGAACTTGAATGAAAATATTTTCCGCCTTAAATTGGCATAAATTAATGACTTTTTGATAACTGGAAATTGCTCGATCTAGTAAACCTTGTTGTTGTAAAACAATGCCAATATTATAGTAAGCTTGAATATGCTGTGGATGATGAGCGATCGCTTGTTGATAATGAATATAAGCTGCTGATAGATTTCCTTGATGCTGAAAAGCTATTCCCAAGTTATACTGAATGTAGTGGAGGTCTGGTACTAAAGTTAATGCTTCTTGGTATAACAATATGGCGGCTTCTAGTTTTCCCTGCTTTTGATATAACAATCCTCTTGAAGCTTTTTCTTCAGCTAACTTCAATGCTTTTGAGGATTCGCTGCTCATATTTGAATAGTAGTGCATTGTGATGAGTTTTGAACTTTGAGTTTATACAATTTGGAATTTTGGGGTAGCGCTCTGTAACCTACCCCGGTTAATCATTGGGGGATTGCCCCTGCAAATTTCATCCTGTAATTTATCAACGCCATTTTTTTTATATCCACTGCCCAAGCACAAAAGTATATTTTATTCCATATTCCATTCCCTATTCCCTGTCCCCTACTAATCAAGTGTTAAATAATTTTGCACAGATACTTAATAGCAA
>NZ_JAAHGK010001260.1:0-2227 GCF_010672505.1 Okeania sp. SIO2B9
TGGAACAGGGAACAGGGAATAGGGAATAAGAAAAAAATATTTTTGCAAATATTGAGATTCACCCTATTTTTTGTAATTGGTATTACTTTGAAATATAGGAATAAACTAATATTAATCAACCACTATTTAGCAGTTTATTCAGAAAATTAATAGTAAAAATAACTTGTATTATTTAGATAGTAATATAAAAATATTACAGCATTTTGCAGGATGCTAAGGTACAGTTTAATACTAATTTATATTCCCTATTCACTCAACTCCAAAACTGCTGTAATACTTTAATTATTTTAGATAAAAATAGACAAATATATGAGGATAAATCAATGAATCATCCAAATGAAAGAGATGTGATTTTTTGTCAACTTAGCAGTTATAATCATCACGATTATTCACAACTCCAATACGCAAAGCAATGCGTTTATATTTACTAGAATCGTAGGCTTTTCCAGTGTGCATAACTTGGGAATTATCCCAAAATACAATATCTCCAGCTTGCCAAACATGATGATAAATAGGTGTATAATTAAGAGCTTTCTCAAATAACTCTACCCAATATCGCTTTGCCAAATCAGGTTTATCCTCAAGTCCCTGTAGAATAGAAGTGTCTGAACCCAAATATAAACCTTTACGTCCAGTTATTTGGTGAGTTGATACTAAAGGATGTAGTTTCCTGGGGATCTCCTCCCCTGGTTGTGGAGATACGGGAGAAAGATGATACATTGAAAGCTGTTCTAATTGCTGCTGATATTCAGGTTCAAAGTTATTATAAGCTTTGATCATATCTAGAAAACCAGTAGTATGAGGCTGTCCATCAATGCCTTCTGAAGGGATAGTCACACCATATAGCATGACCACATAAGGAGTATTCATCTCTAACCCAGCAGTTTTTGGAAGAAGGTCTTTGTCGTGATGCCATTGCCAGGCAATCTTACCTAGCACATTCTGAGATAATCCTTTAGGATTCCCTAAAATACCACACCCTGAACTTTGTAAGTATGCAGGAATTTCAGGATTTAGGGATTTTGGGCGGCGATGACCAAGACTTGAATCTCTAAAGGTCTGTCTGGCAAATTCTGTTAACTGAGATGCCGTCAGATTTTGGTTGCGGATGAAAATAACACCATTTTCCCAGAGATTTTCCTTCAATTCTTCTGCCTGTTTTGGACTTAAATTCACAAGATTAAAGCCTGGAAAAATTTCTTTACCAAGCCTAGAATTTTGATATTTTTCAATACTTATATTTTCCCTAATAGCGTTCATAATTCATACAAATCACTTTTTTCATTCCACTGTAGCACTTATTTTAATTAAATACTATCCCCAGGATATCTGACTCTAGATATGAATTTTGTCTGAATCATACTAGGCAATAAGTACGGTTTGCTGAAAAAGTTTTTTTGCAGTAGGTAGGGAGTAGGCAGTAGGCAGTAGGCAGGATGGAAAGTGTGGGTAGAATGGGAAGTATAGGGATATCAAATATTGTCTGCCTTTAATGCTAACTTTTTGAGCATCAAAAGCTGAAAAATAGGTACTTTTTTCCACCTCAAAAAGACCCTGACCAATATCAGTCAATGCTTTGAGATTTAATCAGCAAACCCTAAGTAACTTTTTGTTTTTAATATTACAGTAGTTTTCTAGTTGATGAGGTACAAAGTCTTATTGCTCTAGGAAACAGGGAACAGGGAACAGGGAACAGGAAATATAACAGGACTTACGCAAATTTACTTTTAAAGCACCATTTGTAGGGGCGAATTCTATTCGCCCTCCCTATATGTAGAGTCTCTGCACTCTGTATAAGAATAGTTTTATAACTGTACCTCACTATCTTCAAAAGTCCTGTTGATAGTCAGAAGTGTGGCTATTTTAAAAGTCAAATTTTAATTACAAACTATGATTAAATTCTTGTTTAGCTAATTTTGTAATCTGAGCGATCGCTTTCAAGTCTAGTGAAAGTTTACTCTCTATATTTAACCATAATAAATATTCTATATTACCAGCCGGACCTTGTATAGGAGACCAGGTTAAACCAGAATATCCCCATCCTAAATTCTGAGCGCTATTCCATACTTGAAAAATTGCTTCAGCTTGGTCAGTAGAAGAACGTACCACACCTTTTTTACCTACTCGTTTTTTCCCTACTTCAAACTAAAGTTTTACCTGCTTTATGGCAATTACTTATTCCACCTCGTGAAACAATATTGTTGGTAAAACCTCAGTTTGAAGTAGG
>NZ_JAAHGK010001261.1:0-2219 GCF_010672505.1 Okeania sp. SIO2B9
TTTGGAATTATTTACTTCAGAAAGTGACAATTCCAAAAAACTCTTCTTTTCCACCAGTAGTAATGTTTATCGTTATGATGACTTAATTTGGTCTGGAAAAGATATGCAAACAGACTATAGTATTATTATTCGCCATGATTGTTCTAATCTAAAACCAGAATTAGTAGCTTATATTTCTCGAATTATTGGTTTAGTTATTATCATATCTCTGTTTTTGACAATTACAGTTTGGCTATGTTTAGAACCAATTGTAATTAACCCTATTCTACTATTAAGAAGCGATTTGAATCAAGCAGGGGAAGCAATATATAACGATCAAGAACCACCTGCATTTAGCTCAACTTATCTCCAAAGACAAGATGAATTAGGAGAAGTAATTAATGCCTTTGAATTAATGTTTATCAAAATTTCTCAAGCAATTAGTGAGCGGAAAAAAGCTGAAGCAGCTTTACAGGAAAGTCTAGAAAAAGTAAAAACTTATTCTCAAGCTCTCAATTATGAATTAGAGCAAGGTCATCAGATGCAGAAAAATTTTCTGCCTGCTCAAATTTCGCAACAAAATGGTTGGGAAATTGCGAGTTTCTTTCAACCAGCTAGACAAGTTGCTGGTGATTTTTATGATGTATTTGAACTTTCTAATCATACCGTAGGATTAGTAATTGCTGATGTTTGTGATAAAGGAGTAGGAGCAGCATTATTTATGAGTTTATTTCGTAGCTTAATTAGAGTTTTTTCTGGTCAAAATTATTTTGAAGAAATGAATGAGGATTTAGGAGGTGAAAAAGATAAATTGTATTTAGATAGAGGTCTAGCTACTGAAGATTGCTATCATGCTTTGAAAGCTGTATGTTTGACTAATAATTATATTGCGAAAAATCATGGCGAAGTGGGAATGTTTGCCACACTTTTCTTTGGGGTTTTAGACATAAATAATGGTAAAATTACTTATATTAATGGTGGTCATGAACCACTATTTATTATTAGTGCTACAGGAGAAATCAAGGAGGAGTTAAATTCTACAGGTCCAGCAGTTGGAATGTTGCCCGATATGAAATTTAAAATTGAACAAACTCACTTAGAAGTTGGTGAAATTTTGTTGGGTTACACAGACGGAGTACCAGAAGCTCGTAATGGTAAAGGTGAATTTTTTACCAATGAAAAATTGCGGTTACTTGTGGAGAAAAAAGCAGCTTCGGCGGAAGGTTTACTCAAAGAAATATCTACTAGTGTTTTAAATCATACTGGTAGTGCCACACAGTTTGATGATATTACTTTATTGGCTGTACAACGACAAGTTTAATAACAAGTCTGATAAATATTTGCTACAAATAAATAGGTGATTTTTTAGGAGTCAGGAATCAGAATGAATGGCTTTAATACCAGTTTTTAGGTCAAAAATTCTCTTTTTGTCAAAGGAACATCAGCCAAATTGTATTTTTGACAATTAGCACCCTAGGAGCGCATTAAATTATTCTGATGTTTACTTCTCCTCTCAGGAGCAGTAGGAGTGAGTTCCCTCTTAGTAGAGACCTTGCATGCAATGTCCCTACCCACTCCCTCACTCCCCACACCCCCCCCACTCCTAAAAAGGGCGTACTAATAATGTAATTCCCTGACGACCGATAACTGCAACTTCTTCACCAGGTTCAAGAGTCATGCTGTAACCTCTAAAAAGCATAGCAGGCCAATATGTAGCTTTGAATTTAACTCTTCCAGGTTCATCAAAAGTAATCTTTTCATCGACTACACCAACTTGAGGTTTAGAAAACATTTTGGGAGTATTATTACTAAATTTCTGCATTACTATTCTTCCTTTATTCCTTAAATTTGAGTCAGTATTAATTTTTTTAATGTCCCCATAGTTAGAAAATCTTGAAAAGCTTAAATACTTGATTTATTGTCCTTAAATAGCACTACATTTTGCTTATGTTGTTTTCCGGAAATTATTTAATTCGCAGTTCTAATAATTTTTGTAGATATATATACTTATACCAATTTTACTTTTACCGAAAAATTGTGGTTTAAAGCCTCCCCTTGATCGGGGATAATAAAGAAAAATTTTCATCTCTTTGTCAATCCTCTTCTTTTCAAGGAGAGGTAATTATTCATTATTCATTATTCATTATTGAAGCGAGGTTGCACAGAATTAGGTATTAGGTATTAAGTAGTAGGTGTTATACCAAGCGTGAAAAAAGAATAAAAAAATAGGTAGTAGGTGT
>NZ_JAAHGK010001262.1:0-2218 GCF_010672505.1 Okeania sp. SIO2B9
TCTTTGAGAGGTGCTTTATAGACTGATTCTTTGGAATATATAACTACATTCCTACCTTGAGTTTTATTCTTATACTTTGGTATTTTGGGTTTACCTAAAAACTTCCCAGGATATTTTGACCATTCTTTTATAGCTTGAAAATAGCCACGCCAACTTGCCACCAAGCATTTTATTATTTGTTTTGATACTTTAGTTGGTAATGCTCTGTAAGCATCGCTATCTTTAGTGGCGTGGTACAGTTTAGTTAGTGAGAGACTTTTACCAGTACAGAAAAAATGCTGACGACAGTGATAGTTAGCTAAGTTATATAAGTTTTTTGACTTAAAAGCTAACTCATCACACACCTGCCAAAAGTTATGTGTTCGTCTAATTATATGTCTGTCAACAACTTTCATGGGTCTGTCTATTCAAATAAAGTGGCCCGGAGCCCGTGATTACTATAATGCTCGAAATCATTCATTGCCTAAATTTACGTTTTCTATTAACTGTTTAATATTACAATACTTTTCTACGTTTGACAACTATTTTCTACAGTTTAAGTTTAACAGTTAATTACCCCAGTTTTGTATAGGAGCGATCGCCATGAATACAACAAAAACTAGACTGACTTTTGACCAATTTATTGACCAATACCCAGAAGATGGGGTTATTTACGAACTTGTGGATGGAGAAATTAGAGAAATGCGACCCATTGGTGCCCATGAAAACGTTGCGAATTTAATCCAGAGAACTATGGACCGGGAAATCGAACGGCTAAATTTGGGTTTAGTGGTGACGCGCACCGCATTGGTCAGAACGGTAACAAAAGAAGGGCAAGAACAAGGGCGAATTCCTGATGTGTCTGTGGTGGATGGTGAGATTTGGGACAGATACCTTTACACATATCAGGGGTTTAGGGAACCCTTGAGACTAGCAGTGGAGGTAACATCTACTAACTGGGAGGACGATTATGTTGACAAATTGGACGAGTATGGGCGTTTAGGGATTTCCGAGTATTGGATAGTGGATTATTTAGCGATCGCTTCTCGGTCTTATTTAGGTCGTTCTAAAGTTCCCACCGTTTTTGTTTATCAACTTATTAACGGCGAATATCAGAGTCAAGTATTTCGGGGAAAGGATCGGATTATTTCCCCTACTTTCCCAGAACTAGAGTTCACTGTAGAACAGGTTGTAACTGCTAGTATACCACGAATAAGGTGAAAGCAATATTTCAAATTGTGTAGCTTGGTTTTTCTTCCTCAAGCTCAGGATTAAACTACTCAATTTTGAGTACCATTTTGCCCAACAAATCTAGCTAACAATTCATCACGAGATAATTGCAATAACAAAGGTACTAACTCAGCAGGTAAAAGAGAAAGTGATGGCTCAATTATTGCCTCTAGTTGGTTATCTATTGTACCAAAACGAACTTTGAGAATATTTTCTATTTGTTCTCGGCGTTCTTCTCGCATACCTTGTTGCATACCTTGTTGCATACCTTGTTGCATACCTTGTTTTGTAGCCTCTTCTAATCTTTGTGAAAAAAGTGGTGATAATCGCATAATTAACTCCCTATCTTCTGATTCTAAATTTTGATTTACTTCTATATTACTTAGCAAATCTGCTAATAACAATAGCGCATTTGAACGAAACAAATTATCCGCTGGCAATGCTTCTAATTCATCAATTGCTGTTGATTGAACTCTTCCTCTACCCAAAATTCTCAGCCAGAGAGTTTCTGGGGTTAGTAACTGTTAAACTTAAACCGTAGAAAATAGTTGTAAAATTTACAAAAGTGTTGTAGTATTAAATAGGTAATAACTCTTATGAAATAATTCAGGTGAATGCAACTGGTTGACAGACATATTATTAACCGAACACATATCTATTGGCAGGTGTGTGATGAGTTAGCTTTTAAATCAAAAAACTTGTACAACTTGGCTAATTATTATTGTCGTCAACATTTTTTCAAGTGTGGAAAAAGTCTAGATTTAACTAAACTGTACCACACCACCAAAAATAGCGATGCCTACAGAGCATTACCAACTAAAGTATCAAAACAAATAATAAAATGCTTGGTTGCAACTTGGCGTGGTTATTTTCAGGCTATCATTGAATGGTCAAAAAATCCAGGAAAGTTTTTAGGTAAACCCAAAATACCAAAGTATAAGAATAAAACTCAAGGTAGGAATGTAGTTATATATTCAAAGGAATCAGTCTATAAAGCCCCTTTAAAAGA
>NZ_JAAHGK010001263.1:0-2216 GCF_010672505.1 Okeania sp. SIO2B9
TAGTTGGTTGACTATTACCATTAGAAATTAAGTAACTAATATATGATTTATCCATCATCAGATTAGCTATTTTTTTACTTAATTTATCTGTTTTTATATTTTTAATTATCCAATAATTAAAACCTAAATACTAAATTTTGCTTTTACATAGGAAAGCCATAAAAAATTTATTTACGCTAGAAACTATCGATGTCAAAAAAATCAAAACTCACAACTCAATATTAGATTATTGATTTAGGAAACAATTAGAGGTTCTTAATTAAATTTCTGACATAGTTTATAAATATAGATATAGTAGTCGAAGGAAAGGTTAGGACAGATCAAAAGCTAAAAACTCAGACAACGTAAGATTTTTCCTCTTTCCTTCTTCCTTCTTCCTTCTTCTTTCTTCCTTCTGCTATACATTCTTAAATTTGCTTAAGATATTCTCAAATTCTCAAGCTGCAATTATAGCAATAATTTGACTTTTCAATTTAGCAAAATAAACTAAAACATACCCTCTTTGATACTTTCTGGCATTGGTAAATCACAGAATGAAATTTGTAGGGGCAATCCCCCAGTCACTCATTGGGGTAGGTACGGGGGTGCTATCCGAAAATATAAATCATCCCATCAATTACCAACGCCTACTTTCTCTTATGGAAAAAGTAAAAGAGGGAAAAAGCAACAATAGATGAGTTGCTACATTGACCATCAATCCATTAATTTTGCATAAATTCCTGTAAACCACGAGTCATCATCTCAACTATTCCCTCTTGGTTATTCAGTTCAGTTTTTACCTCAGTTTCTATACGCTCCACTATATCACCTGGAAGATTCAGCAATTGCTTTAAATTTTCATAAGCAGCTTCTTCATCTTCATTAATATTTGGTTCTTCAGGAGTACGAGCACTACAAGCAATTACTTCGTAACCCAACTTTAGCACCAGTTCCCGTTCTTGTTGGGATTCTAATTTAGGAATTGACTCCCCTAATGGGATATTTTGCATGAAATAATCCCTTAATTCTTCCTGAAGTTGTTGCTGCTGATCTCCTGTAGCAAAAAGACTACTAAATCGATTTAACATTAAGTCCACTTCTTCTTGTGCCAGTTGTCCGTCAGACCATGCCATATAAGCAACAATCCGCAACAAATTCATCTGGCGTGGAGTAATAGATGGAGGTGGAGGTGGTTGCACTGCCATAGATTTTTCCTCAATTTTTGGCTATTCATAGCTAAAGTTTTAACCTATCATCAACTCAGCAATTCTTATCCAATCGTTGACAATTTTTAACTGAATTTGTGAAAAGTCCCACCATACTATTGGCCTTCATCCATTGATGAGAGGGACTTGGGTAGAGCGAGGCCAACAACCGCTAGCCCTTATGAACTAGAAACGAGAATAGTTGTGGTGATATGCGTTCGTTCAACTTAAAACTGGACAGACATACTGGTGGATATTGTCATGGGTGAGGATAGACCTATTTAGGGCTTGCTGATTAAATCTAAAAGCATTGATATATATTGATATATAAAGATATTAGCCAAGGCGTGTACTAAAAAATTGCAAGGTTTTTGCTCCCTTAAGCTGAAAATGTAAGGATTTTTAGCAGACAAGAGCAGAAAAATCTCAGAACAATTGTTCCGACTATATCCTCTGTAATTCCTCATTGCTCATTCCTCCTGAATTCTAAATCCTGACTCCTACCCTCACCCATAAGATTTATTCAGCAAACCCTATTTAGTGAAGTGTTCAAAGATTTTGCCGAGCACTTTGAGATTGGGGCGAAAAAGCGAGTGCTTCTAGTTGTCAATCAAGTAGGGTGACATTTGAGGAAAAAGTTAGAGGTGCTTTCTTGGGATTCACTTATACCAATTTGAAAAAAGAATGTTACGAATAATAAGTGGGATCTAAATACTTTACAGGAAATGTCCCTTTGACAAAGCGGTCGTTAGCGCAGCTTCCCGAAGGGTGGGATGACGAGGGAACCTTGCTATATCCAATCGACCAAGAGAGGGAATGGGGACTCCTGTGAGGGAATAGAGGAATGTCAAGAGCCTATTTGCCTAACGCTATATATAAAATATATCTACTTATCTATGCGATCGCTGCCCTTACTATCAGGAGTAATATCAAATCCGGTAGCATCGGTATAAAATCTTTTGAAGGTAGGAGGACCGAGTCAGGTAGGGGAGACGTCGCTCTACCGACGGCTCCCCTACCTGACTCGATCCA
>NZ_JAAHGK010001264.1:0-2214 GCF_010672505.1 Okeania sp. SIO2B9
TCACAGGTTCAAGATTTAGCAGTGAAAGCTATTGAAGGTGCATCAAATTCTCGTTCATTTCAAGCGATGAAAGAAATTGTTCTAGAACAAAAGAATCAACAAAAGAAAAGTTAATTTTTGACGATCGCCTAAGTTCTAATAATCTAATCAGGACTTACGCATAACCACAAAACATAGTAGGGGCGAATACCATAATATAGGGCGAATACCATTCGCCCCTACATATTTAATACTGAAGAACACCGATGCTACCAGATTTGATATTAAAGATAAAAGGTTTTTGCTCACGTAAGCGGAACGGAGTTCTATCACTAATTATCCGGACATGATATTATAACCAAAATTTATCGTCAAACACCAAAAAACTTACTATTATAGTACAATTTTTTTACTGTCTACTCCTAAATATTATGTTGTCAATCTCAAACCCTATTTGTAGCGTTTAAAAAAAAGCCAAAATAAGAGCGATCGCCTGTGCCTATATTCAAACTGTCACTCCACTACTATTACTGTAAGTTTATACATATAAAATACGAATAAATCAGCCAAAAATTTTGATTTGAGGTAATAATTTTATGACCAACAAATATACTCAACAAAAAGATACTGCTGCATGGATACTTCAAGTTTGGGCTTCCTTTATTCTAGCTACTTCTGGCACAGCGATCGGCATTATTTACCTACCTGTAGATAATTGGATTAAAGGCTTTTTAGGAATGGGTTTAACATTTTCAGTAGGCTCAACTTTTACCCTGGCAAAAACTATTAGAGATAATCACGAATATCAAAGGATAACTGCCAGACTTGATGAAGCAAAAGTTGAAAAACTATTGGCAGAGCATCACCCTTTAGACAAATAATAATTACATCAAATCCGGTTAACTGGAGTTTAGACTAATTACAACTGACCAAAAACTTGCCAAGGGAGAATAGTAAGATAGACTAACTAGGCTGAAACTATTTCTGCATCCTGTAGACATAGACTAGGGTAGTTTCAACCCACCCACTCAACCTACCAACAGCCATGCTACAAGAACTAGCAATTGAAACTCGTGGCCTTACCAAACAATTGTAAAAGGCTAGTGCAGGATGACGGAAATAACTGACCAGTTATAAAATCCTAAAACAATTACAAATCAAAAATGATTGAATTTTGACTTTTGACTTTTTATATCATGTCCGAAGGCAATCGTTTGTGTAAAAGTTGGCGTGGATATTTGCAGGAAATTTAAGTTTTTTTCTTGCCTGTTGCCTGTTGCCAGATGAGCTGTTGCCTATTTACTATACAAGACCGATGCTACCGGACATGATATGACTTCCGCGTAGCGGCACTAGCTGATAGCTGATAGCTGACCGCTGAATGCTTACAAGCGTTCATATTCTTAATTCTTACTCAATCTCTAAATATTGACTAATTAGTTATTAGTCAAAAATTTAATTAAACATACTTTTTTTCTAGTGAATATTTCACTAAACTAGGAATTTCCGAAGGTCGTTTTGCTACTGGTATTTTAAATTCTTTAAAAGCTGAAATTTTACTCTTCATCTGATTGTGGAAATTATGTTTTACCCTTGAGTTTCTAGCACTAATTAAACTACTAGCGTGAGTGTAATTTTGATTTATTGGAGCATAAATACCAGCAATATAAGCAACTACAGGTTTATCAATTGTTTCTGATATATAAGAAGCTGCAATTTCCTCACTTGCACCACCAACTTCTCCTACTAAAACAATTAACTCTGTGCGGTCATCCTCATCTAATATTTGTAACCATTGCAAAAAAGAAGAACCAACAATTGGATCGCAACCAATACTAACACAGATAGATTGCCCCAATCTTGACTTTGTTAATTCCCAAGCTACTTCATAAGTAAGAGTATTGCTGCGACTAATAATTCCCACTGGGCCTGGTGTGTAAAACTGAGTTGGATGAGTGCCCAACAGTAATTTATCCGGCACGATAATACCTGCACAGTTAGGTCCAACAATCAGAGTTTCTGTAGCCTCAGCTTTTCTCAATAACTGGACCATATCTAAAGGTGGCACTCCTTCTGTAACGATGACAATTTGTTTAATGCCAGAAGCGATCGCCTCTAAACTAGCATCTAATACCCTATAAGCAGGCACAACTATCAAAGTGGTATCAATCATACCCACTTTTGCCACTGCTTGCTCTACCAAACTAAACACAGGTATACCAGACCATTCTTGTA
>NZ_JAAHGK010001265.1:0-2213 GCF_010672505.1 Okeania sp. SIO2B9
TTTAAATCCTTTAACTTTTTCTGTGTTTGTAATCTCTGGTAAATCTACATTTATATCATGTCTGGTTGAACAGTTATAAGTAAACGACGGAGGAGTAAGAAGTCAGGTAGGGGAGCCGTCGGATTGGCGACGTACACGAGTCAGGAGGGAAGAAAAGAGAACAGAAGGAGAAAGTTTTTTTATCACTAAAGCCAAAAGAAAACTTTTTTTAGCTTGAATTGCACCAATTTTAATCGCTTTAATTTGTAGGAATCTTGGACTGTTAGGAATCTCAGCCATTGAGTTTTCAATGACAGTTAAAAGAAATGGCTCCACAGACAGTGATAACTATCGGCACGATTACCAGTTTCACAGGTGTGATGTTTTGGATCTGGAAAATTTCTTGTTATATTGGAAGGCTGGAAAATAAGGTTGAAAACAACCGAAATGATACCAATAGATTAGGGAATTCCGTCGGGCAATAAAGATAAAAGTATTATACGTTATGTCAATAATCATTGCCTTGATCTCGGAACGATTGAATCTTTTCTGAAAAAAAAATTTTGATTATTGCCCACATACCAAAATTCATATAAACGAAGATGAGCTATAAAGTATAGCGCTGTGCGCAGGCAACAGGCAACAGGCAACAGGCAACAGGCAACAGCTCCGGAAGGGGGAATAAAAAACCTATAATATAAGACTTTTAGCTATTGGACACCTCTTGTAATTTGTAAATATGCCAGCGCACATTACTATATTTCAAAAATTAGAGTGTCCAAAATGCAAAAGTACAAACATGACAACAGGACACTGCGACTACTGGTGTCGGGATTGTCGCCATCATTGGCCACGAACAAATTCTGTGGGGATTCTCCCTGATGTCCAGAACAAATTTTTTACCTCCGGAAAGTTGGAAACTGCTTATCTTTGACTTTTTCCCTCTTCCTGAATTTTAACCAAAACTATATAACCAACCATCCCGACCACAAATTCTAATAATTCCATCCCATACAATAGGAGTAGATTCAAAAGAAACTTTACCCGTAAATTTGCCAGCTTCTTCTACTATTAAACGGAAAAATTCTCCTTGAGCATTAGGTAAAACATTTTCCTCGTCAGGTTTCGCAAATTCCCAATTCAAATTAAATATATAAACCCCATTATATCCAGCAGTTACCAATTTATTTCCATCAGTAAAAATTGGCGTTGAAATTGAAGGACCAATTTTCTGCTTAAACAGGATTAGAGGGGTATCATAACTAAACTTTTTCAAAGGTCCTTTAAGTTGATTTCCTGTAGTTAAATCTTGGGAACCAATATATAGATATCCATCAATAGCATTAGTAGCAAATAAAGCCGGAAATTCACCATAATTATTATATTCATCATTCAACGCTACCGACCCAATAATACCTCCTAACCAACTATTAAATTTAATGTTACCTGTAGGCAAAAACCATTCTACACTTTCCTGATTTTTTTTATTAGGGTTTAATTTCACCACCCCACCATTTCCAGGAATAAATTGTTTTTCAATCGCACAAAATAATTTACCAGTTTTAGAAATAGCAACAGTACCATCTAAATCTGAACCTGTATAAAAATCCCAAACTATCTTTTTACTCTCTATATCAATACCATAAATATGTCCGGAACCTGCTGCTAAAAAAATTCTATTACCCAATCTAGCGGGAGATGATTCAGAGACAATATTTCCCCCTTGTCTTCTAACATCACTATCTACATAAAGTTTAATTTCGGATAATACTTCTGGCTGCAGAATAGAAGATTTTATTTTAGCTTTACTGACAGAACTATTAATAAAATAACCAATAGCATTTTCCCCAGCATTGAAAATCAAATTATTTCCTAATGGCAAAGCAGAACTATCATTATCGCGACTATAACTGCGAGTTTTTCTAATATCTAGTTGCCAAATTTCTTTCCCTGTTCTAAAAGAAATAGCACGAAAACTAGGGGCAATTCCTTTTTTTGCTCTCCCAGTTCTACTGCCTTGTAAAATCACAATACGATTCTCTTCATTCGCAGTTTCATCAATATAAACCGTACTTGAACCTTTAATCACATCATCAAATTTATATTGCCAAACTTCCTGATTATTCGCGACATCTATTTTGCGCAAAAGATGATCGTAACTACCAATAACTAAATAAGTTTTTCCTCTATCTTTAGTAATAGTGGGTTGCCCTGTCCATCCAGCTCCACTCCAT
>NZ_JAAHGK010001266.1:0-2212 GCF_010672505.1 Okeania sp. SIO2B9
TATAAAAATGTTCTATTGAAGCGATATTGAAGGAATATCCCAAATTTCTGCTCCCTTTCCAGTGTTTTCACTTGAATTTACACCTACCATCTACCGCCTAAGAAATTTGTTGGAAACAATTAGACAATATTGAAATAATAGATCAAAAATCAGCTTTTTTTTTATCAGTTAGTTTGACTTATTATTTCACTGTTTGAGTTTGTTTTTAATTTATTCGATCAGAGATTTAGAATCTAACAGCAAACCAGTAGGTTCATCATTATTATCCTCGTATTGAGGAAATAATTCGGAAATTTCTGATTTATATTTCTCCGTTTTATCTTGAATCATGTTATACGCTTTTACTAAAATTTCCGATTGTGCTAATAGTAAATCATGTAAATCTATCAATCTTAAATTGCCATTCGACAACACTATAATTATTGGTTCGTAAATATAATTTTTTGGTCTATTTAGGGCAGTTAGTACTGCAGCATTAATTTGAAAATTTTCAGAAAGAACTAAAGGAGGAGTGCTAAGAAAATCTAACAATTCGCTAACAGGTTGCCTAGAATAAAAGTATTTATTTCCTGGTGATTTCATATACTCTAAGAATCTGACTTGTGAAATCATACCCAACATTTTTGTATTTTTAGTAATGATAACTCCTGGTAATTCTGGTTGTTGTCGAAATTTTTCTGCTACTTTTTTTACTAAAGTAGTAGTATTAACTTGAAAATCGTGGAAGGGTAAGTTTCCAACAGTGGAATAGAGTGTAAGCTGAACTAGGTTGGTCATTGAAAATAATGAAGAATAAGCAGTATGAAAAAATATGCTATGAGAATATGTTAACTTGGATAAATTTACAGTTAGATTAAATAATCTAAAATATAAAAAAAAGCTTAATAATTACATAAGCAATACTCTTTGTCCTGGTCCGGAATATTCTTATGGCCATTTTATCCAAAATCACCGGGGATGCCCAGTTTCCACCTGCAAAACCAAACTTAATTTTACCTTTAAATACCCTTGAGCTTTTAAGTCAGCTATTGCAACAAACAACTCAAGGTTTGAAGACTATATTAATTACGGAAGATATACTTGCCACCACCCAATCTCATAAATTCCCAGACCTAAAATTTACAGTAGTTATTTCAGAGGAGTTTAATGGACTTTTGTGGGGCACAATAGTCAAGGAGTCATCAGATAATCAAAGTCAGAAGACAGAAGACCGACAAAAAGATCATAATTTACAATCTAACTCTTCTACCTTTCCTTTTTCAAGGGAAAATGTGGGAAATTTCAAATTTAATGTAGGTTTAACTTTTGACCCAGAGGCAATCACACTTTTTGTATACCAGATTTTTAATATTATAGAAGAAGATAATAGTAACTCAGCGCTCATCTCTCAAATTAAATCTCAAATAAATAACCTGAAAGTCAATAATCCAAATCTCCAGGATGAATTTACCTTGAAATTACTAAAATTATTGACTTCTAATGAAAATATAGATTCTATTTTAGAGCAAACAAGTAGTCAAACAATCAAGAAAAAAAAATCTTATTCTCAGACATCAAATTTACTATCAATAAATGATTCAATAGTTGGTATTTATGGATTATCAGGACCGGATTCAATACTGAATAATCAACAATATCCATTAGTATGTAAACCTATTGAGCAAGCTCTAAACCAACAGCTAGAACAAGAGATACTTCTGAATCAAGTCACAACTCAAATTCGTCAAAGTTTAGAACTACCAGAAATTTTATCAACGACTGTAGAGCAGGTTCAAAAATTGATTAAAGTTGATAGATTATTAATTTATCAATTTAATTATTCCTTATCATTAACAAATAAAACAAATAATATTACAACAGACAATCAAAGAAAAGGTACTGTTAAATATGAAGCATTAGCATCCGAAAAAATTTCTTCAGTATTAGGTTTAAGTGAAGGAGAAAACTGCTTTTTTCCTCCCCATAACTCGATCGTGAAATATAGTAAAACATTTGTTCGTGCTATAGCTGATACAGAAGTAGTTTATGGTAAATTTCCTTGTTTAGTAGAATTGATGCAACACAGAAGACCACATCAAAGACGCCTACGACCCCCCTCGACTCCTCTTCGCTGCAGCCTACAAAAACCGAAGCGAGGACAAGATCGAAAAGGCTCTGCAAATGGCCAAGGCTGATCCCGACGCCATCTCGTGGGTGTCCGTCAAGGTTTATT
>NZ_JAAHGK010001267.1:0-2210 GCF_010672505.1 Okeania sp. SIO2B9
TGCCTTTGTCTAATTAATTATTAAGTGGAAAATAAATAAGCATTTTATTTAACCAATTTATAGGAAATAAATAGAGTTTTCAAACTCACAAAATCAATCATTTTTCGTACCTTTTTTTATCAAAATATCTTGCCTATTCCCTGTTCCCTGTTCCCTACTAATTTATTTAGAGTATTTTTCAATCTGTTAAACTACAAAATATTTGTTTTCTACATGCTTTTAGCTGTTGCCTTTGTCTAATTAATTATTAAGTGGAAAATAAATAAGCATTTTATTTAACCAATTTATAGGAAATAAATAGAGTTTTCAAACTCACAAAATCAATCATTTTCTGTACCTTAGTTTATCAAAATATCTTGCCTACTCCCTATTCCCTGTTCCCCATCCCAGAAAAAAATTTATATCTTTTTCACGTCTATGCCTATTATTAATTGTTGAAAAAATTGCATTAACTCCACATTCCTACATTCTGTGGCTGTTCATCAGAAGTTAGTATGGAGTAAGCTGAGGGTTGAGAAATAGGATCGACAGCTTCATATAACTCTTCTTCAGTTTCTGTAAAAAATTCTAAACGAAATTTTACTTTTCCTTTTCTCCAATAATCACCAGGTCTTAATAATTGACATTCTAGCCCATCATCAAATAAATTTTCCGACTCCAACCTAGCTAAAATCATCGTTATATATTCACTGACTTGAAATGTACATTGAAACATCAAAAGACTAGCACTTGTAGACAAAACATCATCATTATTTAGTAAAGTCACTTCAGTTTCCATATTTAATTATCCTAGATTTATTTTTAACGAAGAAAGGAAGTTAATTTAAAAAGTGATTTAAAAAACGAGAATAAGAAATCTTATTACCTACATTCCGCACTTCAAAGCCTAGTATAAAAGGCAATTAGTCAGTAGTCATTATTCATCAATCATTAGTCAGTAGGGTAATGATGCTGGCTAATTATCTGGCTCCATCAAATATTTATGCTTAATTTATTCCTCATAATTTGGCTCCCGTCTCAGTTAAATTATGAGGATTTATAGAGTATAAATACTGATCAACCCACTGATGTCTGTGGTACTTTTTATGTGACAAATTGACCTGTAGAATCTGAGTAATAATAACTGCTTCCTACTCCCGACTCTTTACTTTCCTCCTTTCTCTTTATTCTTCCTTTCTTACTGAATGCTGCGCCTTCATTTCTCGTAGCTAAACGAGTAAAGCAATTTAAAAAAACCATCCATAGGAATGTAAACCTTTACCCAAAAGATTTACTCCTAAATAACATACCCAGACTACAACAAATCCGGTAGCAGCCAAAATAGCAGGTCGTCGTCCTTGCCATCCTCTAGTAATACGCGCATGGAGATAGGCAGCAAATACCAACCAAGTAATCAAAGCCCAAGTTTCCTTCGGGTCCCAACTCCAATAAGAACCCCAAGCTTCATTTGCCCAAACTGCTCCAGCAATAATCCCAATAGTCAGTAAAGGAAATCCTAAGCCAATAATACGATAACTAATATTATCTAAAGTTTGGGCAATACTCAAACGTTGAGGAGAAAGAGTTACTTCTGTCTCAACTGCTTGAGTAGGTCTAGCCATTTCTAAGACAGCAGTTTGCCTGTGGCCATTTGTTGTAGATAGAGGAGAAGATTGATGGTTGTCCTCAATTTGATTCAGACTAGCTCCCTCTGTTTGAAGTTGCAAATTTTTTGAGAGCTTCACAGAATGATTATTTCTATAAGAACGAGTGCCAAAGGAACTGCCACTAAGTTCTACTTTTTGGCCACTGGTAACAATGAGAAAAGCGATCGCCAGTAAAGACCCCACCATCAAAGTTGCATAGCTCAACATCATGACACTGACGTGCATCATCAACCAATTAGATTTTAGAGCAGGCACAAGAGGTTCTGATAACTGCATACCGGAGGGCAAAGTTAGGGCCGCAAAAGCAGTAATACCCATTGCCAAGGGAGATGTAAAAACTCCCACCAGGCGACTTCCACTCATATTTTCAGCTATGAGGTGAATAGTAGTAAGTCCCCAAGTCAGGAAAAATAGAGATTCGTACAAATTACTAATGGGAAAATAGCCAGCTTCTAGCCAACGTGCTCCTAATAGGGTTGCAATACAGAGATTAGCGGTCACCATTCCGGTAGAACCCAAGACCGAGAGATAGGGGATACGAGGAAAAGCGGCACCTACCCAATA
>NZ_JAAHGK010001268.1:0-2208 GCF_010672505.1 Okeania sp. SIO2B9
CGATGGCGGACCTTGAACAGCGGTATGATGTTCAGTGGTTTAAAATTGATGAAACGACGCGCCAAATTGAATCCCTCACTTCGAAGCAGACAGAGCTGCTTGCCAATGGAACCGAGAGTCGGCTCGGCGAGGGAATCATCTCCATTTTTCACTGTTCCTGTTGTTTGTATAATTCTCATCTCATACCTCGTATCTATGACTTAATAATTAAAGTTTTACCTAAGTAAATCATCCTTTTTTCAAAACTTCAGAAACACCTAAGTATTGATAAATTTCTAAAGTTTTAATTCATCCGTTAGTAATCAGAATTTAAGTATTCAATAAGTTTCACAAAAGATTGGGTATTATATGATGAAACTACCATGAAATTAACATTTCATAACTTCATTTTATTGATACTAATTCCTAATTTAATAAGAACTTAATAGAAAGCGATCGCTTCCTACAAAATAAAACGATAGAAAACGATCAGCTTACAGTCATATACCTATTCTATCTTTACTTAATTTGCTTATGCAAAAAGTGCTGTTAACCAAGAAATTAACTTCACAGTAACAGGAACAACTTCTTGAGCTAGTTCGTTTACTTCTTTTACTAAAGAAAAAGAATCTGACAGTTAACAAACCCAGTTTCTGGTTTGTATTAGATATCTCATAATACCTTGACGTTTCAAACTTCAATTGTGCTGATAACTGATAACTGTTAACTGATAACTGTCACAATAAACTATCTCCAAATTATTCACTAAAAATATCTAACTGCTCTACAGAAATGTAGGTTGGGTAGAACGGAGTGAAACCCAACAAAACTTTGATTGTTGCTGTACTCCTGTTGTTGGGTTTATCCTAACGGATAAGCTCCGCTAACGTTCCTCAACCCAACCTACTGCTAGAAAAAAAAGAAAGCAGAGGTAATTTTCATTCTTGAATTTTTACCTCTGATAACTGATAACTGCTAACTGATAACTGTTATAGCAAACTATCTCCAAATTCCTCACTAAAAATATCTAACTGTTCTACAGTTATCACCTCTTCCTCTTCTTTTTTCTTAATACCTTTCCGCAAACCAATAGCTATCTTACTATGCTTTTCAATTTGCTCCATTACCTGTCTAGCACGCTGAATTACTGAATCCGGTAAACCTGCTAATCTTCCCGCTTCAATACCATAAGATTTATCCGCTCCACCAGGTTGTACCTGATGCAAAAATACAATTTTATCCGGCAACTCTTTCACCGTTACCTGATAATTTGCCACATTATCCAAAATAGAAGAAAGTTCATTTAATTCGTGATAGTGAGTCGCAAAAATTGTCCGAGACAAAATTTCCGTTGCCAAATATTCTGCCACCGACCAAGCAATCGAAATTCCGTCAAAAGTTGCCGTTCCCCTACCAATTTCATCCAACAAAACTAAAGACTTTTCCGTAGCATGATTCAAAATATTTGCCGTCTCATTCATCTCCACCATAAAAGTTGATTGACCTGTTGCTAAATCATCCACTGCTCCAACACGAGTAAATATCCGATCGCTCACCGCCAAAACAGCAGAACTTGCCGGAACAAAACTACCAGTTTGTGCCATTAATTGAATCAATCCTACCTGCCGCAAATAACAACTTTTACCACTAGCATTCGGACCAGTTAAAATAATTAAATCTTGAGCTTGATAAGGAGTAACTCCCGAATTATTTTCCTCTATATTTTTACTTCCCAATATCGCAGTATTAGGCACAAAAAAACCAGCAGGCAAATATTTTTCTACCACCGGATGCCGACCCTCAATAATTTTCAATTCCCGACTATCAGTCATCGTAGGACGAACATAATTTTGATAAATTGCTACTTCTGCAAAACCACACAAAACATCAATAGCTGCCACAGCACGAGAAACATTTCTAATCTCCTCTGCGTATTCCCCCACTTCAGTTCTCAGACCAACAAAAATATCATATTCCAACTCATTCAAATCATCTTGTGCCGTTAAAATTCTAACTTCTCTTTCCTTTAATTCCTCAGTAATATAACGCTCCTCATTAGTCAAAGTCTGCTTCCGAGTATAATCATCCGGAGCCAAATCTGCCTTTGATTTAGAAATACTAATATAATAACCAAAAGCCTTATTATAACCAACCTTTAAATTAGAAATTCCCGTCCTTTCTCTCTCCGTAACTTCCAAATTAGCAATCCATTGTTGGTCTTCTTCAGCT
>NZ_JAAHGK010001269.1:0-2202 GCF_010672505.1 Okeania sp. SIO2B9
TAATTTTGTGGAAGGTCAAAGCAATTGAAAAATTGAGAAAGAATAAAAAGTTACTGCTAAAGTCCCCTTCTCAAAACTGAGAAGTAATTATTCATTACTAATTACTGTTTGCGTAGCATCTCGCAGGGAAGCGCTAACTGCTAATAGCTGAATGCTTACTCTCTGTGCCATCCCTAATATTTCATAAAGTTAAGAATTTTCACCAATTATAAAAAGATTTTATAAAATCTTTGAGAAAATTATCAGTAGTTTTAGATAAATGAAGAGAATTATTATGCTATGATGGCTATAATTAGGGCTTGCTGATTAAATCTAAAAGTATTTACAGATAAAGGTTTTAGCCTTTTTTGGTTCAAAAAAAGTGCCTGTTTTTCAGCTCTTCACGCTCAAAAAGTTAGTATTTTAGGCGCATAGTTGGGCAGAAAAATCATTCTTACAAAACGCCCGCTCCTACCTCCTCTAAGTACCCATTTATCCTGTCTCCTGTCTTCCCCTCCACCGGAGGGGTTGGGGGTGGGTTGTCTCCTGTCTCCTACCCTCACCAATAAGACTTATGAGCGCAAACCCTAATTATACTCATTTTTTTCTTCATCTAGGTGTTATATCAATGGCTAGGTACGGAGAGAAAGTAGTAACAACAATGTGATCTTTCCTTCAAATAAATTATTCAGTTTGTTTACTTAAGAGGAATACGAATAATGTTAAAAGAACCATTGTTAAAGACTAAGAATTTTTTGAGAAATGTGAGGAATTACCAGAAGATACCTAATTGGTATTGGGTAGATAAAATTCCTAAGTTAAATATGAGTTTTAATGATGTAGAAGTATAGCGCGGCTCAGATAAATTATTTCTCAAGCCACTGGATATATATGTTGAAAAGGAAAAACATGATTTTCTACTCCATAAAAAAGCATTGAATCAAGCAAAATTTATCAAGAAAAAGTTAAATGCCAAGTTTACTATAGAGAAAAATGATGAATTGATTGTAGAAATAGAAGGCATAAAAGTAAATGTTCAAACAGCAGAAGAACTTTCTATTATTTGGGAAATTTTTTGGTTAGGAATTTATACTTTTATTTATGACCGCCCCGTAGTTATGCTAGATATTGGCATGAATGTAGGGTTAGCTAGTCTATATTTTGCTAGTCAGGAAAATGTGAAGTCAATCTGGAGTTACGAAACATTCAACGTTACCGATAAACAAGCACTACATAATTTTGATTTAAACCCAGATATTTCTCTCAAAATTAAGCCATTTAGTTATGGAATTGCTGATGCAGAAAAAAAGTAACAGTCGAATTTGATTATGAATTAAGAGCAAGTATTGGAGTTTCAGAAGACCGAACAAACAATAAGCAAAATAAATCTCTCCCGAAAGAAGAGCTGACTTTAAAACCTATTAGCGAAGAGTTAAATTCAATAATTTCTCAGCACCCAGATATGGATATTGTTGCCAAGATTGACTGTGAAGGATCTGAGTATGAAATCTTTGATTCTTTGGTAGTAAAAGGGCAATTAAATCAGATTAAAATAATTATGATGGAATAGCATAGTAAAGGGCCAGAGCAATTAGCTGAATATTTGCGTCAAGAAGGCTTTGCAATTTTTTCTCGTCTACCTCGTAGTATTAATATTGGAGCAATATACGCTGTTAGAGCTTAATTTAGTCTTGTAGAAAAACTATCTGTTATCTTGGGTAGGATAGGCTCACTTTTAACCATCCTACCCAGTTGATAAAAATTTAAAAGGTACTCAAGACAAGGACAAATGATTCATGATGCTCATGTAGGCGCATATTGAAACCTCACAAATCAGTGGAGATAAATTTTGGTATGAATGTCCAAAAAAACAGGCATCACTGCCAGTCGAATGAACTGAGGGCAGGTGATTGTTGGATTGGGATGACTCAAGCATCCTCAAGTGAATTGATTCTCGGCGTTGGTAAATTACAGGATGAAATTTGTAGGGGCAATCCCCCAATGATTAACCGGGGTAGGTTACAGAGCGCTACCCCGAAATATAAATCATCCCATCAATTACCAACGCCTGATTCTCACAGGGAGAGTTGGTAAACATACTGACCAATTTATTGAAGAACTGATAGTTAACACAGAAGGTAAAACTAACTGTAAACAATGGCATACCGATGATTGGGGAGGATATGAACGCTCAAGTACCCCCTGAAATTAAGCATATGATCG
>NZ_JAAHGK010000127.1:0-9288 GCF_010672505.1 Okeania sp. SIO2B9
TTTTGATAAATTGCTAATTATTACTTGAGTTTATCAATAATTTTAATTAGAGTTTTTCCAGGCTTTAAATAATCTTTAAGAGTATCTAAATAAGTGACAAGGATTTGTAAGATAACACAACATATCGACAGTCTTTGCCCAGACGACTATACTTATCCGCACTATTGGCAGTCGATAAATTTTCGGATTATCATAGAGAAAAAAGAAACTTGAATTCATCAAACTAGGTAAGGTGGATAAAAATTACAAAACTTACTATTAGTTATGAATAATATCAAATCCGTTTAATCGCGCGATAAAAAACTTTCCTATCCTCTTCCTTCTTCTTACCTTCTGTACGTCGCCAATCCGACGGCTTCCCCGACCTAAGGACTTACTCCTCCGTCGTTATTTATCAGTATTCAACCGGACATGATATAACTTAATATTTGCTAATTGTATTATACTTTTTCCTTATTCTTTAATTAATTATGTGGACTATCGGTCAAAATAAAACTCATAAACAGAAAAACTGTATAGGCAAAATAATTTCGCAAAAAATTACTCAAATTACGAGCATATTACTATTATTTTGTTTATCATTTTTACTGGTTATATTTATCCTTCCTACAACTAGAGCTTCAACAACCAATATTTCAGCAAACCCACAACAAATTATTACTGCCACAGAAATAGATGATTCTTATGAAAAATTAATTGATGGATTGGAGAAACGAGAAGGGATGTTTACCATTTATAGGGATGAAGAAACAGGTAAAACATTAATGGAAGTTAAACCAGAGCAACTTAATAAAAACTTCCTTTCTATAATTACTTTAGAATCAGGTATTGGCGAGGCAGGTTTAATTAGTGGTATACCAATCAGAGATTTTGTATTTCAGTTGCGCCAACATCAAGATAATATTCAATTTGTCCTGCCCAATCTTAATTTTCGGACTAACGAATTAGACCCTCAAGCTCGTTCAATTCAACGTTCTTTTAGTGACTCAATTTTATATTCTTTGCCCATTGAAGCAACTCATCCTCAAAGAAAAACATTGTTGATTGATTTGGAAAATTTATTAATAGGAGAAATGAATTTACCATCATTAGAAAATGCTTTACCTAATGACTACTCAATAGATTTAACAAAGTCTTACATTAGTGATGCTAAAGCATTTCCTTTAAATATAGAATTGGAGTCAGTTTATAGTATTTTAAATAAAGATAATACAGCATATTTAGAATCTTTGGCAGATAGCCGTGCTTTTAACCTCAAAGTTCGCTACAGTTTTTCTGAATTGCCAATAAATAATGCTTATATTCCTCGATTAGCAGATGAAAGAGTAGGTTATTTTATTAGTGCTTATAAAGATCTTTCTGATAATAAT
This sequence comes from Okeania sp. SIO2B9, assembly GCF_010672505.1. Lineage (NCBI taxonomy): Bacteria > Bacillati > Cyanobacteriota > Cyanophyceae > Oscillatoriales > Microcoleaceae > Okeania > Okeania sp. SIO2B9. Next base: position 1,371 of record NZ_JAAHGK010000127.1, read on the forward strand.
CGTAGAGAACCTTATGTTCGTTACATTAAGAGATGGCATCTAGAAAAACAAATTCCTAGCGCACCTTTATCACCTCCCCTAGAACCAATAACTTTCTGGATAGAAAATACAGTACCAATCGAATATCGTGATGCCATTCGAGAAGGAATATTAATGTGGAATAAAGCTTTTGAAAAAGCAGGATTTATTAATGCGATTCAAGCCAAACAAATGCCTGATGATGCTACTTGGGACCCGGCCGATATTCGTTACAACACAATTCGTTGGTCTACTATTTTTGACTCTTGGCTTGCAGGTATTGGACCTTCCCGTGTCAATCCATTAACAGGGCAAATTTTAGATGCAGATATTATTCTCAATGCAGGTATTATTAGAAGTATTAAATATGGCGGAGTAGGCAGTATAATTTTACAAAATCAATCTCTGCCTGAAGCTTTTCAAACCAAGGATGGAAAAAGTTACAATCCCTGCGTATTAGATATGTATTCTCGCTATTTAGGAAATCTAAAAACTGAGACGGAACCTAATACTTCAAATAACAGTATAGAATCCATTATTCCTCAATCTCTACAAGCAAAATATCAATCTTTTCGGAAGTCGTCATTATCAAACTCTCACTCATCAGAACATCTTTGTTTTGATTGGGAGTCATCTCAGCAGTTGGCAATAGGGGCGGTGGCAATGGATGCTTTGCAAAACATCAGACCCCACAGTAAAGAAATGGATAGGTATGTAAATCAATATTTAAAATATCTTACTGCTCACGAAGTTGGACATACTCTTGGTCTGAGACATAATTTCCACGGTAGTACAATGCTCGAACCAGAACAGTTAAACGATACAACTATTACTCAAACAAAAGGGTTAGTAGCATCTGTAATGGATTATGTACCAGTTAATATAGCTCCACAGGGAACAATACAAGGAGACTATTTTCCCACTATAGTTGGTCCTTATGATGATTGGGCAATTGAATACGGTTATAAACCCAGTGGCACCACTAGCTATATAAGTGAAAAAGGATTCTTACAAGAGATTGCTAGACGAGCGTCTCAACCAGAATTATCTTATGCCACAGATGAAGATTCTTATGATATTCTCGATCCAGCAGCAAATACATTTGACCTTAGTAGCAATACATTAATTTATTCCCAGTGGCAACTGGATAACGCCCGGAATATTTGGAAAAGTCTAGAAAAGCGCGTTCCTCAAAATGATGAAAGTTATAGCGAAATCAGGGTAATGTTTGATACGGTATTCTTCTATTATATCCAGCAAATAATGGATACTACTTTGTATGTAGGCGGTCAGTCATTTAATCGGGAGAGTACAAAAAATACTAATGGGCGATTACCATTTGAAGCTATATCTGTAGAGCAACAACGCCAAGCATTAGAAATTATAGATAAATATATTTTTGCTGAAGATGCGTTTCAGTTTGCACCAGATTTACTTAATAAGTTAGCACCATCACGTTGGCGACATTGGGGAAGCTCTGTTTTAGTTTTTCCTTTAGATTATCCCATTCAAGATAATATTTTGTTTCTGCAAAGGATAGTTTTACGATCGCTCCTTTCTGATATTCGTTTGACTCGTCTACGAGATTTGGAGTTGAAGACAACCCCAGATAATGCGTTGAAACTACCGGAACTTTTTGAGATTCTGCAAAATAGTATCTGGACGGAAGTTTTAGAGTCTAGTGGTGGAGAAGTTGAGATTTCTAGTATGCGTCGCTCTTTGCAACGGGAACATCTAAATTTACTTATTTCAATGGTATTGCGTAATCGTACTGTACCTGAAGATGCTCGAAGTTTAGCTTGGTATGAATTGCGACAACTGGATAAAGATTTGGAGAAGATAATTAAAAAGCGAGGTAAGAAAATGGATGAGTATACCATAGCGCATTTGGAGGAAATACGCGATCGAATTGTGAAAACTTTGAATGCACAATTACAGTCTAATTAGTAGGTGGCAACACATATGGTAGGGTATAGTAATAGTTAGGATAAACTAGAATCTTAGCCAATTTTTAAGATTTTATAGCCTCTTGCAATGGCATAATTTTTTTAACCGTTCAGCTTGTCTATCTAGAATTATCTTTGTTTTGTGCACTGGAAACTCTTGCATAAATGCAAGCTATCACATCTGGTTTGGAATTGTAGTCATCCGTGATGATAATTGTACGAAAAGGCAATTGATCACCTGTTAAATTCCCTTGTTTCCACCACCTCCAGACTGTTAATAACTTATTCCTACTTTTTTCACATAGTCTGAGAGTTTCATGTCTATAGATTAACATGAATGACTATATTTGTGTTAAAATTTTGCAATACCAAATCCACGCAAAGGTAGTTATATCATGTTCCCCCTCTGAGGGAGCTACGAATTGCGGACGGGTCAGTTATAAATAAAATTTAAGGACTGACAGTACCGAAAGTACCAAAGAAATACTGAAATTATCAATACCCCCAATACCAATATTTCCTCTTTTTCTCCTTTCTTCCCTCCTGAGGAGGTGACTTCCCCTCCTGGGAGGGGGAGGGGCGAGGGGTGGGTTGACTCCTGAGGACTCACAACAGTTATTTATAAGTATTCAACCGTTAGCGTAGCTCCCCCGGAGGGGGAACATGATATTATACCAAATCCGGTTAATTGCACATAAAAAAATTCTCCAATCGTCATAAGTAGGCCCATCTTTGTAATCCTCTCTCCTCCTGACTCCTGACTCCTGACTCCTGACTCCTCCTGAGTTAACCATTCTATAACTGTTTAACCGGACTTGATATTACATCTCTCTTTGTCGATTGGATATAGCAAGGTCTCCTCGCCATTCCACCCTTCGGGAAGCTCCCCTAACAACCGCTTAATCTATATTTTTGGCCTTAAGTATAAAATTTTATCGCTCGCAGATATTGTAAATATTGAATCTTTTTTTTTCTTTTTTTTTATGCTTCTCTTCTTCTACTCCTGCGTACAATGTAGCAATATTTTATGAAATTGGGATAATATCATGTCCCTTTAATAGCGCGATAGAACTCCGTTGGATGCTCCGTGTTAGATGTCGCAGTTTGCGATTCGCATTCGGTGACCAAGAGCGTTAACGGAAAGCAGTAGCATGACCTTAGCGCAGCTCCGACCAAGGAGATAGGATGCGTTGTGCGCCAGCTAAACAAAAACTTTCTTCTCCTCTTCCTTGTTTTTTCCTCCTGACTCCTCCCTATGGTTTCTCAGAAGCAATGATCATTACAGTGGTTTACAGCGCTTTTCAGATTGGTGAACTACATATTCAAAACAATAATACTTGTAGGGACGTTCCATGGAACGTCCCTACTATGGTCGATTCAAATGAAAACTGCTGTAATCAGACATGATATCAATCTATCTATGTCCTCAGCAATTCTTTCTTTACTATAAGTAAAAAATATTAAATAATTGTAAAAATTATAAAAATAATATAAAAGACGCGATCTAAACTGCATTTATCAAAATTTTACTTTAGTAAAGCGACAAATAAAATCACGGGAATCCATAATTACATATAAAAATGACTAGATAAATGTATATCATAATTTTTACAAAAATATATAAAGATAGAAATTAATAGATTAAGTAGGTAAACACGAAAAAAAACAAAGTATGTAACAAAAATTCAAGTAGCTCAGAAGCCTCTTTCCTTCGGCTTTCTGCTCTCTGCCTACTGCCTTTCTCTAACGAAAAATTTTAACGTTTACCTACTTATATTAAAGTTGATTGACAAATGTGCCATGATGTACGATGTAAATTACAGGGTGGCATAAATATTTGTTGTGCAGTTAGTATTAGGGCTAAGGAAAAATAAGGATGCAGCCAATTCGACAAGGTGATGTAATATTACAATCAGTTAAGCTAGCTTTAGGTAAAAAACTATCTCACCTGACTTTAGCAGAAGGAGAGGTCACTGGACACTCTCATAGGATTACTCGTGGAGATGCAGAGCTACGCGAAAAAGATGGCACTCTGTACCTGAAAGTTTTGTCAGAAAAAGTAACTTTAACCCACGAAGAACATAAAGCCATCGAGATTCCTCAAGGAAATTGGATGGTACGCATTCAGCGAGAATATGAACCTCTTGGGTGGCGCTATGTGGCAGACTAAAATTGAAAACCTCACAGCAGAACAAAAAACATTAATACCAATGTATCAGGAAAAGTGGCACAAGAATATAGTGTCAACTGACCCGATAGATAGGGAAAGGGCAACAAATGCAGTAAACGCAGCTTATTCTGCGATGGGAAAACGGGAGCCAGAGATTCTATTTATCAGTAGTCCAGATACTATAAAAGAGATAGTAGGATCGCGATCGCCCCAACGTTTAGTGCAAATGTTGGGCACTCCCTTACTAACTTCCTTACAAGTTCAACTCTCAGAAGAAATAGAAAGCCAAATTGATGAACAACTCTGGCTGAAACTGGAAAATGATTTGCCCAATGAAGAATTACTACAGCTAATGTTTATCTGGCAAGATACCTTAGCTGAACACGCAGAATTATTAGAGGAGCTGTGGGTACAATGGCAAGGTGGCATTATTAGGCAAATCTGGGAACAGCAGCAAAAACAGTTGCGACAACAACTAATAGAGTTTCCTGGAGGAAATCCTTTAATTCGATTCGGAGATTTAATTTGGCAACAAGTTGGACAACCCCTATCACAACATATAGAAGTGAATATATGGGAGCATCTGTCTAGTCAACCCCTGATACGAGAGTGGGAGGAACAGATTAAGCAACCCCTGCAACAAATAGGCGATGCAATCGGGTTAGTCTCAAATATTAGCCAAAATTTGATGGCAAGTTCCATTGAAATGATCGATTTCTGTATCTCTGTACTTGAGTGTAGTTGCAACCAAAAAAAATGGCAGGCACTTCAAGAGTTGGTCAAAGAATGCGGGTTTGTGTTACAATTAGAGAATATCTGTTTGGTATGTGACCGCCCAATTAAGCTATCTCTGGACGAACAAAACCGTTTTCATGCTGAAGGGGGATCGGCAATTAGATTTATTGATGGTTATCGGATCTATGCTTATCATGGGGTAAAGCTGCCAGAAAAATATGGATTATTATATCCCGAACGATGGCAAGTACGGTGGTTACTGGAAGAAGAAAATGCCGAACTACGACGAGTATTAATTCAGGGAATAGGTTACAGTAGAATTTGTCAGGAATTGCAAGCAGTAGAATTAGATAGTTGGCGAGAGTATACTCTGTTGAGAATAGATAATTATATTGATGTTGAACCAATTTATCTATTAAAAATGATTTGCCCTAGTACAAATTATATTCATGCCACAAGAGTGCCTCCAGATATTAGTAAAGCGAGGGAGGCTATTGCTTGGGTAAACTGGGGGGTTGATCCAGAAGAATTTATGGTGGAAACTTAATAGATGTAGATTTGATTTTTCCTAGGTACTAACTAAGGAGTCAGGAGTCAACCCACCCCTCGCCCCTCCCCCTCCCAGGAGGGGGAGTCAGGAGTCAGGAGGAAAAAACAAGGAACAGAAGAAGAAAGTTTTTAATCGCGCTATTAAGCGGACATAATATAATATAGTCAGGACTTACAGACCTGCAGCGTATTTTTGTCTTAAGCAACCTACAGGGCAGCAATTTCAAATCATAGTTTTTCGTACCTCATGCATAACTCCTGATAGTGTTTTTATTTGAGATGTAAATCTAGATTGAGGTTTTTCTGATCAAAAAAGCGCACTGTTCCAGTACCCTATATCCTGATGTTTTCCCACCTTTACTATTCCCTATTTAATAGTACTTGGTTTCCATATCCCAGATAAAAAGGCTATAAGTCTCATGTCCGATCTGCAGAAATATTTTGCTCAATTGCTTGATAACATTCAGATACAGAAGCTTTTTGTGTCATCGCAGTCACTAATGCTTGATAAGCAGATTGATGATTTTCGATTAAACTTCGTGCTTGCAAGGATGCCCAACTTTGTTTAAGTTTAGATTCTGTAGAGCGCTTTAATTGTGTTAAGATTACTGTAATTTTTGCCCGGTCTTCTGCCCCACCCTCAGCGTTACCATAAACTAAATCTTCTGCAGCAATACCCGCCATCCAGACCGTAAAATATTGGTCTATAGCTTGTTCAGAAACCATACCCCTCTGTAACTGGGCAGCCAACTTTTCGTCATTAAACCTAACCCCACCCTGAGCAGACTGACCTTGCCGAAATGCCTCCCATGCACTGAGAGCATACCCACTAACAGGGATATCTAACAAATAAGCTACCAAAAAATGTCCAGCTTCGTGACTAATAATCCGGTCGCGTCTTTCTGAGGATGTACCTTCCACTAAGTCTACAATAATCATACTTGCCTGACCTTGCCATCCTAATGTATCTATAGCAGCTAGTACCATCACAGAAAAAGTAGCGATCGCTGGTATTACTGGGGATATATTAAAAATTGGTCCTAGTAAAGCAGACATTGTCATTATAAAAATACTAATCGCAATAATATTCAGGGAAGTTTGTCTCATATATTGAATTTATAGTAGTTATTTCTCATTATTATAAAACAACATTTAAGTTATATTCTATATTTTTTAAATACTATAAAATCAACAAGAATTAGGTTTTCAGAGTAAATTTTTAATGACAACTAACCAAGGTTTGCCCTCTACCTCAATGTTCAATTCAAACTACTCAATCCCTAATTTTCTATAAGTTTCAGGACCAACAACCCCATCAACTGTAATTCCTTCATTGGTTTGAAATTTCCTGACAGCAGCTTCTGTTATTGGTCCATAGATACCCTCAACGTCACTATCATTATTAAGATAACCACCTTCTTTCAATTTCTTCTGAACTCGACGAACGTCTCCACCCCTCATAAAAGGACTAGCTAATCGCAGAATTCGCAGTCCTGGGTCTCCTCCAAAACCTTCTGAGGGAGAAATACTGAGTTTACTTGCCGTTTCCAGTCCATATAAGCCATCAGCATCAATTTGATCGTTGAGATGGTTCTTGTTCCAAAGAGTTTGAAAGGCTTTAATTTCTATATTCCCGATGGGAATTCCAGGAAAACTAAAATGAACTACATTCCCCTGACCATAGCAAGTCCAGCCTTGAGCTTCTAAATAAGGTCTCCAACCACTCCAGTCAGCAACATCTAAAGCTAAACCACTTTCATGACTACTACTTCCTGGTTGTGCAACAGCTTAAAAACCGCAGGGATTTCCATATTCAAACCAGTAACGCAATAGATATTGTTGAGCACAAGTGCGATAGGCTGAGTTAATCCCCATTGTGGTGCCTCGGTTTTGGATTGCTCTTCTTAGTGCATTTTTGGCAGCTGGCTGTAATAAAGGAAATTGCTTTGGATAAATGGAAATATTAAGGTCTGAAAAATCTACGAGAGTTCCTGGGACAACGTTATTCACTTCAGCCAGAATTTGACGGGATAACTCATAAGCAATTTTTGTTCATAGACAAGGCGTAACGTTTTTTAGCATTTGCATTTTGTGTTTTTCCTTTATTCAATTGTTTCTAAGTGTAATAAACCTAATGCGTGCAAGGCCATTAAACTAACAACTCCGTCAGCCGCTAACCCATCAGCATCTTGAAAAGATTTAACAGCTACTTCTGTTGCTGCATCAAAATTACCAGTAATTTCTCCTTGATAGAAAGAAAATTCTTTGAGTCTTTCTTGAAGACGTTTTACACCTTCACCTGATGAACCCATTGATAAAATTCCCATTAGTTTTTCTCCTTACTTAATCCAAGTTTAATCATTATCTATACCTAGTGCTGAACGGGTTGCTGAACCAACAATTCCATCAACTACCAACCAATTTTGTTGTTGAAACTTTTTAATGGCTGCATCTGTTTGAGGACCGAAAACGCTATCAATTCCATCTTCTAGAAAGACTA
>NZ_JAAHGK010001270.1:0-2198 GCF_010672505.1 Okeania sp. SIO2B9
AAACTATTGAGTTTTCTAGGTTCTGGCGTTGGTTGGAGGTGTTTGCCTCTCTCCCTGCGCATTTACTAATCTAGCAACTCAACTTTGGTATGTCAACCCCTTTTCTCAATTTTTTTTATTTTTAGTTAAAAAAAATGGCTGTATTTCATATATGACGATACTTTTGGGGTTTGAAGATTCATGAGAAAATATTAATCGCATTGAAAATCATCTAATTTCAAATGAAGATGTCCCTCAATTTTAGATCGAGAGATCGAGACATAAATTTTTTTGATAAGGCCGTATGCTGTACAGGGTATTCTGAAAATATATAAAGTTTCGGGGCAAAATCAAATGTCCAAAACATACTTAAGTTTAATGCTATGGGAGGAGTTGTATTGAAAAGACTCCTACGTCTATCACGGATGATTGATGGTTTGAATGAATTAATTGGACGTCTAACTTATTGGTTAGTCTTACTGATGGTCTTAGTTGGTGTTTGGAATGTCATTGGACGCTATTTAGGTAGGAGCATTGGTCAAAATTTAACTTCCAACGCTTTCATTGAAGTTCAGTGGTATATTTTTGATCTGGTTTTTCTTCTTGGTGGAGCTTATTGTGTCAAACATAATCAACACGTTCGTGTAGATATTTTTTATGCTCGATGGAGTCCCAAAAGAAAAGCTCTAGTTAACTTGATTGGTACGATATTATTTTTAATTCCCTTCAGTCTCATTGTTATTTTTGTTTCTTGGGGAGCTGTTTTAAATTCATGGGCTATTCTTGAAACTTCTCCCGATCCTGGTGGGTTACCTCGTTACCCAATTAAGACAATGATTATAGTTAGCTTTGTATTGTTGTTTCTCCAAGGAATTTCTGAAACAATTAAAAATTTTGCAGTCTTTACAGGTCAATTACCAGGCGGTAAGGAGTCTTATGAATCTGAGTCTTGAATATGAATGGCTAGGTCCATTAATGTTTGCAGGAGCACTGGTGCTACTTTCCCTTGGTTACCCTGTAGCTTTTTCTCTGGGTGGTGTCGCCATAATTTTTGGATTAATAGGTATTGCTTTAGATGTTTTTGACCCCATATTTCTGACTGCAATGCCCCAAAGAATTTTTGGAATTATGGCCAATTATACTTTGCTGGCTATACCCTACTTTATATTTATGGGGGCAATGTTGGAAAAATCCGGTATTGCAGAACAACTCCTGGAAACAATGGGGATATTATTTGGCAGAGTCAGGGGTGGTTTAGCTCTAGCAGTTGTTCTTGTGGGCGCTCTTTTAGCTGCTACGACTGGTGTGGTTGCTGCTACAGTAGTGGCAATGGGGTTAATTTCTTTACCTATTATGTTGCGCTATGGATATAATAAAGAGTTGGCGACGGGTGTTATTGTTGCATCGGGAACTTTGGGACAGATTATACCTCCTAGTGTAGTTTTGGTAGTATTGGCAGACCAACTAGGAATTTCTGTTGGGGATCTTTTTATTGGCTCTATTTTGCCTGGCCTACTAATGGCAGGAACATTTGCTCTTCATGTTCTAATTGTTGCTTTTATTAGACCAGACCTTGCTCCTGCTTTACCCTCAGAGGTGCGCAGTCTAGGAGGTAAAGCTCTGGGTACTAGGGTGCTAACAGTAATGATTCCACCATTATTATTAATTTTACTGGTTTTGGGTAGTATATTTTTCGGTATTGCTACGCCGACTGAAGCTGGAGCAGTAGGGTGTGTGGGGGCGATCGCTCTGGCTCTGGCCAATGGTCGATTTAGTTGGACTTCTTTGAGAAATGTATGTGATGTGACTCTCAAGACAACTACGATGGTGATGTTTATACTTCTTGGGTCAACTGCTTTTAGTTTAGTTTTCCGAGGGGTTGAGGGCGATCGCTTTATGTTTGATTTACTTTCTAATCTTCCTGGGGGAACGACAGGTTTTTTATTTGTCAGTATGACAATTGTTTTTTTGCTTGGTTTTTTTATCGACTTTTTTGAGATTGCTTTTATTGTTGTACCTTTATTTGTACCTGTTGCTCAACAACTTGGAATTGATTTGGTTTGGTACGGTGTAATATTGGGGGCTAATCTTCAAGCATCTTTTTTAACGCCTCCCTTTGGATTTGCACTATTTTACCTACGGGGTGTCGCACATCCAGAGGTTACTACTGGTGAGATTTATCGAGGTGCTATTCAATTTATCTTACTTCAGTTATTAGA
>NZ_JAAHGK010001271.1:0-2196 GCF_010672505.1 Okeania sp. SIO2B9
TGTAAGCGCGAAGGTAAGGAAGAAGGAAGAAGGAAGAGGCAAGAGGCAAGAGGTAGGAAGGCTTAAGTTAAGAGCAAGAAAAAACTTCAATTTGCTATATATATTCATATATTCATGCTTGGGTTTACACAAACGCGCCCTAACGGACATGATATCATTGATACTTAATATCATATCCGTTTAATTAGCTATAAAAAAACTTTCTTCTCCTTGTCCTTCTTCTTTCCTCCTGACTCCTGACTTCCCCTCCTGGGAGGGGGAGGGGCGAGGGGTGGGTTGACTCCTGACTCCTGAAATGGTATATTTATTTTTAATTCACAATAGCAAGTTTTCTAGGCATCAGTCTTTCCAAAATTTGTTTCAGTACCATTGCTGTCCAATCAATATCTGCTTCCGTTGTTTCTCGTCCTAATGTTAAACGAATACCTCTAGTTGCAGCCTCTTCTGTATATCCCATTGCCAGTAATATTGGACTTGGAGTTACCTTTCCACTATGACAAGCTGAACCAGCACTAATACCAATTCCAGCCAAGTTTAACTGTCGCACCAAAGTTTTACCTGTAATTTTATCTTCCGTTTCCTCTATTTCAACTTCTGGGGGAACAATGCAGAAACTAACATGATGAGGTAGTCTGTGCCATCTATCCCCAGTAGAAATTACATAAGGAGTTTGTGCCATCTGTTCAAATAAGCGATCGCGCAATCTGATTAACCTTAATGTTTCTGTCGTCATTTCCTCATTAGCTAATTCTGCTGCCACTCCAAAACCAGCGATCGCTGCTACGGCCTGAGTACCAGAACGTAATTTCAATTCCTGGCCACCACCAGTCAATATCGGTACTAGCTCTACACCTTCTCTGATATAAAGCGCCCCCACACCTTGAGGACCATAAATTTTATGACTTGATAAAGATAATAAATCTACTGGCAGTTTTTGTACATCTATTGGTAAACGTCCTACCACCTGAACAGCATCAGTATGAAATAAAACCCCATGAGAACGACAAATATTACCTAGTTCCTCAATAGGTTGGAGAGTGCCTACTTCACTTTGACCATAAATTATTGATACTAAAACTGTATTTGCTTGTAATGCTGCTTGTAGTTTTTCTGGATCTACCCTTGCTTGTCTATTGACAGGTAATCTTGTAACTTGCCAACCCCAATTTTCTAACATTCTTGCTGGTTCTGAAATCGCAGAATGTTCCACACTAGAAATAATGATATGTTGGGGTTTTTCATAGCAACGTGCTACACCCATGATTGCCATATTATCAGCTTCAGTCCCCCCAGAAGTAAAAATAATTGACTCTGGCACTGTATTGATCAAATTAGCTACTTTTATTCTTGCCCTCTCGACTAATGTTGCCGATCTCTGGCCCCATTTATGTAAGCTAGATGGATTACCCCACTGTTGGGTAAAAGCTTGTTGCATAACAGCGATCGCTTCTGGGCTTGTTGGTGTTGTGGCACTATAGTCTAGATAAATTTGCATCATGTCTATCCGTTTTTATCATTAACTTCTACAATATAATCAAAATATTGTCACAGAATTTTTGAGATAAAGGAGTGAAAAAGTAAATAAAAATTGTTTAAGTAGTCAGACAAAATTACGCGATATATCTACTCTGTAAATTCCCAGATATTTGCTTAAAAATTCTAATAGGACTGCTATATATATGAATTATTTTTAATGTGGCTGTTGTAACTCAGATATTTCTATACTTTTAATAGTTAAATTCTAAAAAGTTAGCGAATAATTAAGGTTTAAAGCCTCTCCTTTAAAGGAGAAAAAAGCGGTCGAGGAATAGCAATGTCTCAGAGCAATATCCATGATAGCAAGATAAGAAAAAATTTTCCTGTCTCGTTAATCCTCTTGTTTTCAAGGAGAGGCAATTATTAATTATTAATTATTAATTATTAATTGTTGAATAGCTACTTAGGTTTACAAACATTATAATCTTCATGTGACATAACTTTCTGTGGTATGACAAAATTACCATAATCTTGACAAATCATTCTATAGTTGCGAGTAACAGGTATACTTACTATGAAACGATTATGGCGGAGCCGTTTACCTCCAAATTCTCGATAGCTTTGATTATCATTTAATGCAGAAATAATTGACCTGGCTTTAACCACTACATAATCTGGTAAACCTCTCAAGTCTATCAAATCACCATCGAAAGAAGCTTC
>NZ_JAAHGK010001272.1:0-2196 GCF_010672505.1 Okeania sp. SIO2B9
TTATTATCACTTCGGAGAAATTCAGACCTAATTGTTTGTGGTAATTCATCCCAGGTCCAGTCAGTAGCTACCGAGAAAGGTTTACCATTAACATAATCTACTTTTAGGCAAATCTCTATGTCATTAATAGATTTTTATCTTGTAAAAGTTAACCTAGCAGAATCAATTATTTCACGAATTTTATCGGTGATTATAGGATTTGATGTACCTTGAAGTGTTGCTAAAACTTCTTCAGTCGATTCGGCTAACTTTTCTGCTAATGAAATTGCCAATCTTTCCTCAAACTATCTATCAATATTGGTGCAAGTTTCTGTCTCATTCTGTTTGCTTAAAAAATAAAATGCTCCAGAACCTAAACCTATAATTCCAGAAATAGAAAGCAAAGCAATTTTTATATTATCCATTTCTTTTTACCAATAAAAAGCCATAGTTTTTCCTCTGAAAAATTCTACTTGACTAAGCAGATATATCCATTTCATAAATTTATCGATCGCGAGATTTAGTTACATAAATTTCAGCCTTACTTTTCTCACGGCGTAAAAACTATGCACGAACATTTGGAGGTATTTCATCTCAATCTACTTCTTTTTATGGGTAAACTTTTACCGGAACTTTTTTACCAGATTCAAAGATTTTAATTGCCGAAGATGTAATTTGCTTTATCCATCCACCTGATGATGATATTTCTAGTTTTATTACTTGCTTTAGCAAATATTCACCCAACTTTTTATCCATTTTTTTTCACCTCCAGATAGTCAGAGTTTTTCCTTTTAAAAATTCTACTTGACTAAGTATACATTTCCATAATTTCCCGGTCGCGATACTCAGTTACATCAATTTCAACCTTACTTTTCTCTTGTTTTAACCACTCTTCACGAACATCTTGAGGTAAATCCTCCCAATCTACTACTTCTTCTGTCTCCGTTCTTACCGGAACTTTTTGACCAGATTCAATTTTTATTTTCCAAGATGTGACTCGTTTTTTCCATTCACCTGATGATTTTCTTTCTAGTTTTATTACTAGCTTTAGCAAATATTCACGTAACTTTTCCCACGCTTTACGAAAAATATTACGGGTAGCAACAGCAACATTATCTACAGCACTAAATACTTGTCTTACTTCACTTTCAATCCATGGAATATTAGTTTTAATCCAAGGAAAAAGGCTATCTTCCGCCCATTTTAGAATTTGCTTCCAAAATCTTGCTACTACAGCTACTGCAACTGCTGCTAATCCTAATGCTATTGCTATAGCTATTAAAAATTGTTCCATAATTTTCTACTCTATTGGATAAAGTTTAAAAGTTGAGATTTTTTGACCTTCAATTAAATAGCTTGATCGGACATCACCAGGAATTCTATCCCAATCTAATTCCTCTTCTACTTTTTTAACTGCTGGTTGATTTTTTTTATGATAAAAAAATTCAGTTTTCCGATTATATGTGAGATTCTTTAATAGCTCGTAATGCACTTTAATACTTAAAATTAATTCTTTGGCATCCTCAGCAAGTTTTTCTGCATCTCCAGTTCTTTCTTTTAGTAACCTTGGGTCATTTTCCTCGCAAATAATATGAGTAGCATCCAGACATAAAGGTAGTTCTTCATTTAAGTTTTTTTGGAGAAATTCGGCAATAATTTCATAAACTTCCCGTTTGTTAATAAGTTGACTATCTGTTTCAAGATCACTTAAAAAATCGGGTATACTTTCAACAACCTTTTTCAGTTCCGGGGGTAACTCATCATATTGTTGCTGTAAATATCTCAGAATCTCAGAAAAATTCTCTATAATTAATTGAACTAGCTCTGATTCTTCAGTCATAAATCAACTTAACGACTTAATGTTTGCTCTTTTTCAATTCCATCACAAATTTTTTTTATTGTCAGTAGGGAATAATCTGTAAAAGTAGGGAGTTTAATGATTGAAAAATCTCTCTTTCGTCATTAAATTTGGTTAAAAAATTTATGGTGTAGGGTAATGTCGGATTAAAATATACAAAACTCTCCTACTTACCTTATCTATGGATATCCAAGAAATATTAAATTTAGCTGACCATCTCATATTTAACAAAACAGGAAAACATTTAGACGACCTCCAACAAGTAATATTAAGAGGTACTTTTCAAGGTAAAAAATATTCGGAAATTGCTCAAGAATTTCAATGCACTAATGGTCATGTCAGAGATGTCGCTTCAGAAT
>NZ_JAAHGK010001273.1:0-2195 GCF_010672505.1 Okeania sp. SIO2B9
TCCCCGACAACCACCCTGCTCCCTCCCCTTCTTCTTTCTTCCCTCCTGACTCCTGACTCCTGACTCCTGAGGACTCCGTCGTTATTTATTTATAACTGTTCAACCGGACATGATATAAGTCCTGACTAAATTAAAGCTCTACAGGTGCTTCCCCACCTAACCTTTCTTCTAATAAAAATCTAAGTATAGACTGACTCACCAAAACCAAACCTAATCTAGCTTGCGCTAACTGCGGTTTTTTCACCTTCACCTCACCCCAAATACGACAATGACTGTAAAAATCTTGAAAAGCTACACTCATAGCATCAGCTACTTTTTGCCAATTTATAGGTTTTTTGCTGCTAGAAACACAATAAATACGATCTAGAGTAGAAGCAAATTGAGCAATTAAGTGGTATTCAGTATCATGTAAAAATTGTAATTGCCCATTAGGTTGTTGCCAGGATATAGGTTGAGAACTTTGCAACTGCCAAAATTGACCGCTACCATCCGGGCCTGTAAGAGTAACATTAATTAAGCGATCGCGTATACCCATCCGCAATAACGAACAACAACGAGCATGACTATACTGAATTGGAAACAAATTTGTAGTTTCTAAAGATTTATCAAAGTAATTGGGTCTAAAACCCCGCCTTGATTGGCGAAATGTTTTTGGATACTTGCTCACATCCCCGTTACAAAAACAACTTCTGACTTCGTTAAAGTCAACACCAACCTGTAATTCTTGTTGCTCAAAATTTAGGGGAAAAGAAGTTAGATAATCTAACCAATTAGCGATACTCAAATCAGTTAAATAAAAGTAAATTATCCCAGATGAAATTACCTCAATATCAAAAAATTCTGTATCTTTATTAGTCTCAGTATTTACTATTTCCCTACAATATTTAACTAACTCAGTAGCAATATATATAGCTGGTTGTTGACAAACCGAAGCTAACTTCAGAGCGATCGCTGACTTGTATACAATTGCTCCATTATTTATAGTTTGATTAATTGGAATTTCTTCCTTCTTTTGCCAAACTTCTAATGTATTTTCATACCTGCAAGATAATTCCAATTGCTCCTGGTATAAATTTATAGCTTTTTGTAAAATTTGTATCAAATTACACTTAAATGATGCTTTTGTCAATATTATTACTACCTCAAATAAATTTGATCTTGAATCTTCCGAATTAGATGTGTTTTTTGCTACACTTAAACTAAGGATCAAACTGGTATAAGTAGACAGATAAAAATCTGCTTCTATTCCTTTTACCAAAATGATTTGAACTCAAGGCCAACTATTACTACAAGAGAGTACCAATGCAACTATCATCACATCCAGAACTACCAGAAATGTCACTGAATATACAACCTACCAGCACCTCTGCACCTACCAGCAGACCATTTCTGACTTGGCAACTAATCATAGATTGGGCAGAAGAACACTACCGTAGCAGAGCTTTTAG
Organism: Okeania sp. SIO2B9; assembly: GCF_010672505.1. Classification (NCBI taxonomy): domain Bacteria; kingdom Bacillati; phylum Cyanobacteriota; class Cyanophyceae; order Oscillatoriales; family Microcoleaceae; genus Okeania; species Okeania sp. SIO2B9. The sequence continues at coordinate 1,449 of NZ_JAAHGK010001273.1, forward strand.
CAAAGATGAACGTATTCCTGCCCGTCCAGGTTTGCTGTATCTAGTACAAAAAGGGTCAATTCGTTTAGTAGGTAATGCCCACATTAGTGCCAGTCACAATAAGTCTAGCAAGTCAAAAATAAGTAATATTTCAGACGAAGCTTTCCTCGGATTTGTCGGTGCTGGTCAACCATTTGAACTAATAGCTCAGTCACCATTTACACTTCAAGCTTATGCTCATGCAGATCAAACAACTGTGCTTTGGATGTATTGGCATGACCTAGATAATTGGCCTTACTTTCGCAGAGAAGTCCTAGATGCCTTTAGATACCAACATCAACGGAAGCTTCTGTGGCTAAGTACCCTAGGCCAACGTCGCACCATTGACAGATTATTCGGATTTCTGACGCTATTAATTGAAGAATATGGAGAACCATGGATCGCCCAAGACAAACCAGAAGCAATAAGTGGTTATTATTTGCCTTGGCCTTTGACCCATGCTCAAATTGGCAGTGCTATTGGTTCAACCCGCGTAACTGTGACTCGTCTAATGGGTAAATTACGTCAGCAAGGCTTAATATTTATCCAGAATGATCATCTGATTTGCTTACCAACACAGTCTGAACAGTCACAATAGTTAAATAATTTTTGGGTAGTTAGTTCTGGGCGATTATCAAACTTGGATATTAATACATATCCAACCATAAATTGTTATTTTGCATATTAAAATATTATGCGTTAAATAGATAATTTTATCTATATTTATCA
>NZ_JAAHGK010001274.1:0-2189 GCF_010672505.1 Okeania sp. SIO2B9
ATTTTCTTTGTGGGTTTAATACCCCACCGTCAACGGGGGTGTTCACGCATTACTTGGGGGAGCGAATCCCCATGTAATTTTCCTCCTGTCTCCTGTCTCCTGTCTCCTGTCTCCTTCTTCAAATATTTAGATTAACTATAATTCCATCATGTAAATGATACTTGAAAACTTTACTCTGAGCTTTATTTTAACATTGCAATATTATTCCTAATGTTAACTTAGCTTATTCTAGATTTCGGAAGCTTTAACAGCTTTTAGTAGCTCTGTTTAAGTCCCCGGTTTCTTCTATAAACCGGAAGGTGCGCGGAGGGGTTAAAATCTCCTTCTAAACATTTACTGCTGAGTGCTGATTGCTTATTTAAAATATTCTAACGAATCAAAGATAAATCAACCCTACCAAAGTTAGTACTTAAAGCAACCTGCATATTTTCTAGAGCTTTAACTAACCACATAACTGTTTCTCTAGTATGTGATTCGTAATGGTTAAATAGTATAGAAAATCGTTTTTCTAGGTATGGTTTGACTCTATAGCAGACCAAAACTATTTTCAGTAAAAGGCCAGTTGTTGTGATCGGACCCAGGTTACCCATTAGATTGAGAAATAGAAAGTGTTGTGGTTTTTGGGTACTTTCTACAACTAGATATCCTAACATTTGATTACAAGTTCTCATCAGCAAAAAGTCATTAAACTGTTTGTCATTACTGTGAGACATAGTATTTTTTAGCTGCTTATATAGTTTATCTTGAAACTGATGCTTAATAGATTTGGAATCTACATCAAAAGATGTACTTAAATATTCATAGAAACTTTCTTTAAAAGAACGATAGGATTGAGGTTGTCTGACATGGGTTAGGAAACTTTTTGCATTATCTCGATAGTTATTACCATTTTCAACTTTACCTACAAATTTTTTAATTGCTGATAATACTTCCCGCTCGCTCAAAAGAGTAGGATTTTGAATATTGTTGGTGCCTTCCCAAGGAAATGCTGTCAAGTTTGAAAGTGCAGCTTCTCTTTCAGAGGCAGTTGTTACTACTCTCTGTCTAATTTTATGAGTTACATATTTGGATAAGTCTATTTCAAATTTTCTTTGTTTGTGTCGTTGAATTTTTCTGATAACTTGTTGGTATTCATAACTACTATCTGGGGTAACTAAACAATGTTGGTATATGTAAGGATAGCGTGGAATTAGAGTTCTTAAAGGTTGAGCTAGAGCACTATTAGTGTTTCTGCAACTTCCTGTTTGTTGGTTAATTAATTCTGTTAAGCGTTTTAAGGAGAGATATTGCTCGCTTCTTGTGAATGCTTGAACCAGTTCTAATAATTTCTTACTATTATGAGAACCGTAGTAGTGGCGGCGTGCTGGTTGATTTTCAACTCGAGCGAAAAGCTTCATTAAGTCTAGTAAAACATCTTTTTTATAGTTATATGGTTGTTTTCTATTGATAACTATATGACAGCAGCGATTTAAGATAAAATTAAAATCTTCTTCAATTTCTGGCAATGCTGTAATTCTATCTAGTGCTTGAGATATTTCTCTGTCAGGATATCCCGAACCATTAATAAATAACATTCTAAATCTTTCAATTACTTCTTTTGAAGACTTTAGATCTATCAATTGGATAAAATGGTTATAGATATCTTGTTCATCTTGAGATTTGTATTTGTTATATTCGTCCATAATATTTTTCATTTTATATACTTCCTACCTACTTTAAGATTTTTATCTTCCAGGGCTAGTTTGACGATTAATTAGCGTCTATAGTTTGTATAAAATTGTATATTTAATTCCAAATTTTAGGTTGATATTTACTTTACTATACTAGGTATAATTTTTATCTATAACTCAGTATTAAAACCCTTAGATTATTCTATACCTAACATCGATACCCTACAGTTGACTAAAACCCATAACTTTCATTATCTTAAAAACTTACTGAATTTGTGTGAAGTTTCAGTAAAGATTTTGCTTGATTAAAAACTCTCCTACATCGGTCAATTTTGATTTTACTGATTTATTAGTAGCATCTACTTCCAACTCCATACAAATTTTTCGTTACTGATTGTAATATACATAAGATAGTCTAAATTTTATTAATCCTTGCTCGGCAAAGTTTTAGTTATCTTGTCTGGTGTCAGCTCTAAATTATGACAAAATTTACCAAACTTAAAATTTTTTTTTCCCCTA
>NZ_JAAHGK010001275.1:0-2189 GCF_010672505.1 Okeania sp. SIO2B9
TATTGTAGCGACTTTAACTGCTAGTAAGGTGACACATAAAAAATTACGTTCTATTGTTGCTCACTGTAAAAATTCTTTGACAGAAGCAGATTTTCTGAATAATGAAATTCTGATTCATCGTCAAACAACAGCAGATTATGTGACAGATTATGGTCAGGTTCTTTATCGTCAGGATGGTTTAATTGAAAAGGTTTATACTAGCAATATTGAACCTCTTCATGCAGAGTTAGAGCATTTTATTCATTGTGTGGGTGGAGGAAATCAACCTTCAGTTGGAGGAGAACAAGCTCTTAAAGCATTACGGTTAGCTAGTTTGATTGAGAAAATTGCCTTTGATGGTTTAGCTTGGCATTCAGAAGATTCAGAATGTAATTTATTGAATACTTCCATGTTAAAAGTAAGTTAAAGTATTTCCATAAATTCCTAGAGGAATTATTCAATATAAGTATTATTTCTTGAATTAATTACTCCGCCTTGTTGATTGATTTAGGCGGATTTTTACACTGAAATAAATTCAAGATATAGCTATAAGCATTCAGCTATAAGCATTCAGTTATCATACCAAATCCGGTTATCAAAAGTCCGTTTTTCGCTCTTACTCTCTAACCCTTCTGCATTCTGCCCTCAGCATAACTGCCTTACCTTCATAATATAGCAATGTGCGCTGGCATATTTACAAATTGCAGGAAGTGTCCAATAGCTAAAATCTTATATTATCAGCTTTTTATTCCCCCAAATGAGTTCCAAATGAGCTGTTACCTGCGCGCAGCGCTATAACGGTTCTTTCTAAACCGGATTTAGTATCAGCTATCAGCTAGAGCAAAAACTTTTAACTGTAATGTTTTGAAGTTTTTTAACTGTCCTAGTCTTAATGGGTAGTGCTATAGATATTTTTTTAATTTTGGCGAAGCTTTACAATCCTATTTAGTCAAAGTAATACTATTTTGTAGTCCTATTGAGTTGATTTCAAAAATCTCTTGACATTAATACCATCGATCAAAAAATAATGTTACGCAGAATTTGAGTTATAGTCATTTCAATTTTAGATTGAGACAAGCGTTTCTTCCATTGAAAGACTTTTAGCTGAAAAAGTATTTCATTCTTATTTGAAATTACTATATTTCTAGACTTTACCCATAATGTCTCTTTGACTAAAAATCAAGTTTCAACTCAATAATATTATGTGCGGTTAAATACTTATAAATAAGGGAGCACCGGAGCAGGGAGTATGGAGAGATTTACCGTTGAAGTCAGAAGATGATGTTTTTGATTACTAAGAAATGCGGACATAATATAAATAAATGCTGAAAAACTATTCCTCCTGACTCCTGACTCCTAGTAATAACTGAAATATTTGTAGTAAAAATTGATCACAAAAGTATAACCGGATTTTTAATATTTTGACAAAGGCAGTTTTAACAATAGTTATTAATAATTTAGAGTGACTAAATTATTAGTTAAAACTACCCTATATAATTCTCTTAAAAAAGGTAGAAAACTCAACCAAATGTGGAACTATTCCAGCCCCACATCGAACCTTTAGCATCAGAAAATTCTATATAAATTCGATTTTTTGGTACGCCTAAAGCCTGATTAATTTGTTGACAAAAATCTTGACTTATCCCTTTTGTTTGCTGAGGATTCATATTACCAATACTCTTAATTTCCATGTAGCAGACAGGTTCATCACTACTACCACCAAAAGTCATGGGAATATCTGATTCAAAAGTAGTCATTACATAAGATTCTGATTTACCAAAATGCTTCGCCATACCAGAGGAAAGGTTTTTTAAGAGGATGTCAATTTTATCTTTTTCTGGTTGAGAAACAGAAGTTTTAACTTTAATTAGTGGCATAAATCAATCAATAATTAGGGTTTGCTGAAAAAGTATTTTAGTAGGGGTAGGATATAGGATACAGAATACAGGAGACAGGAGGATTTAGAGGAGGTAGGAGTAAGAATTGTAAGAATGATTTTTCTGCCCAACTATGCGCCTAAAATATCAAATTTTTGAGCATGAAGAGCTGAAAAATTTGCACTTTTTTCGATATATACTGTCCCCTTTGTTACCCCCATATCCTGGCGCTTAATATGGCCTACGAGCAGCTACAGGATCGCGGCATTGATGTGGTCATGATTACCAGCACTGACGCAGCACAGAGCGAGATTGTGGCGAGGGACTTGATGC
>NZ_JAAHGK010001276.1:0-2184 GCF_010672505.1 Okeania sp. SIO2B9
TATATCAAGAAATAGGCTATTTTGACGTTAAAGCATTATACAGCAAGGGTTTAATACTTTTGGCGTTTTTTGCTAAAGTCCCAATAGTAAAAAAAAATTCAGAAACAGGAATATCTAGAGAAAAGTACATCTAATGCTGGATTAATCTGGGATAATTTGTCAGCAAAATTATGATTTCTCTTTTGATATTAAAAATCTGAATAACTAAAATCTATTACTCTGGCAACCTTGCTCTTAACACAAAATAACCAATGAATCGTATAGTGGAATTGTGGACAAATTTCTCAAAAAAATATGAAAGCAATTACAATCTTGGGATCTACAGGGTCTATTGGTACTCAAACCTTAGATATTGTTACTCAAAACCCAGATAAGTTTCGAGTTATTGGGTTAGCTGCTGGAAGCAACGTAGAAATGTTAGCTCAACAAGTACGACAGTTCCGCCCTGAAATTGTTGCTATTAACAATGAGTCCCAATTTACAGAGTTAAAAGAGGCCATTGCTGACCTGACACCTCAACCCATATTGCTTGCAGGCCAAGATGGTGTCATTGAAGTTGCGAAATATGGTGACTCAGAAGCTGTAGTAACGGGTATTGTCGGTTGTGCTGGTTTATTACCTACTATTGCCGCTATTGAGGCCCGAAAAGATATTGCTTTGGCAAATAAAGAAACACTTATCGCAGCAGGCCCAGTTGTTAATCCTTTAATTGAAGAACACGGAGTAAAATTGTTGCCTGCCGACTCAGAACATTCAGCAATTTTTCAATGTCTTCAAGGTGTACCTAAAGAGGGTTTACGTAGAATTATTTTAACTGCTTCTGGTGGTGCTTTTCGAGACTGGCCAATTGATAAATTATCAAAAGTCAAAGTAGCAGATGCCATTAAACATCCTAACTGGTCAATGGGTCGTAAAATTACCGTGGATTCTGCCACGATGATGAATAAAGGTTTGGAAGTTATTGAAGCTCATTATTTGTTTGGATTAGATTATGAAAATATTGATATAGTGATTCATCCTCAGAGTATAATTCACTCTTTAATTGAGTTACAAGATACTTCTGTTTTAGCTCAGTTGGGTTGGCCAGATATGCGTTTGCCTCTACTTTACGCTTTATCTTGGCCGGAAAGGCTTTATACTGATTGGAAACAATTAGATTTAGTTAAAGCTGGTAGTTTGACTTTTAAGGAACCCGATAATTTGAAATATCCTTGTATTCAATTGGCTTATACTGCAGGTCGTATAGGTGGTTCGATGCCGGCGGCTTTGAATGCAGCAAATGAACAGGCTGTGGCATTATTTTTAGAAGAAAAAATTCCTTTTTTGGATATTCCTAAGTTGATTGAATATGTATGTGAAAAGCATAAGTCAGATTGTCAGAAAAATCCCAGTTTAGATGATATTTTAGCTACAGATAAATGGGCAAGAAAAGAAGCTGTAGCTGGAAGCTTGATAGTAGCTAATCCTCTAAAAAATGTATTAGTTAATGTTGAAGAAAAGCTAGCAAATGCAGAAGAAAAAAAAATCGAAGATGATGCATCTACAGAAATAAAAAGTGAAAATGATAACCTAGGATTTAATGATTTTTATAAAAAGGGATTAGCAGAATATCAGCAACAAAATTATCAATTAGCTTTGGCAGAATTTAATCATGCAATAGAGATAGATAACGGTAACTCAGATGCTTATATTTATAGAGGTGATGTGAAAGAAAAATTAGAAGATTATCAAGGAGCAATTGATGACTATAACCAGGCAATTAAATTAGATGCGACTCATCCAAAAGTTTATTATCGACGGGGAAATGTATTGCGAAAAGTAGGAGATAATTGGGGGGCGATCGCTGATTATAATCAAGCAATTAGACTCAATCCAAATTATACATCTGCCAAACATCGTAGTTATGTTCATGTTGATACAGGATCTACAGAAACATTTATACAAGAGTGAGTCGATAACATCATTTTTTTGAAATAGCAAATAATGATTAATTCAATCATTATTGATATAGTCTAAATTTAAAGTGAAAAAAAAATTAATTAACTCAAATAATTTTTCCTAAAATTTATTTAGGTATCTTCATGATTGAAGCCTAATTGACAGAATATTGTTTAAATAATTAATTACTGCAATTAAAAAAGTAAGTTATTAAATTCCTTAAAAACAATTATGAAAAACGAATAA
>NZ_JAAHGK010001277.1:0-2180 GCF_010672505.1 Okeania sp. SIO2B9
AAAAAAACTTTCTCCTTCTTCTCCTGTTGTTCTTCTTTATTACCTCTTTCCTCCTGACTCCTGAGGACTGACTCCTGAGGACTCCGTAGTTATTTATTTATCACTGTTTAACCGGACATGATATAAGCCTATATTGGTGAGCAATGGACTAATTACTCCTCCTTGGGGGGTTCCTTCATGTGTTGGGTTGTATATTCCTTTGTCAATGTATCCTGCCTTCAACCACTGCTTGATTGTTTTCCTAGCTGGATGTGTTCCAACTAAGTTGAGGATGGTTTCGTGGCTTACATTATCAAAGAATCCTTTGATGTCAGCATCTAGAACCCATGTGTCTGTACCTTGATAGAGCTTTAGAAAGCATTGAGCTATGGATCGTGGCAACTTCTACCAACTCTAAAACCGTAAGAGTTAGCTTCAAATTGGCTTTCCCACTCAGGTTCTAATGAGTGTTTAACTATTGTTTGAAGCACTCTGTTTCCTATGGTAGGGATTCCGAGTGGCCGCTTCTTACCGTTGGCTTTTGGAATGTACACTGTAGGGTTTTCCCTGTTGTATCGGTTAAAGTTCACGAAGTAGTTAGGATGGCTACCTTTTCTGCATCTTGGCTTGGGTTTGTTGGAAACGAGGGGTATATTTCGGCAAGGTTGACTACAGAATATACAAGTCAAATTTGTCCGAATTGTGGAATATATACAGGTAAAAAAAACCTATCTGAATGTACTAATAAATGCCGTGAATGTCACTACGAAATCAACTGTGATGTGGCAGCAGCAAAAGTAATTTGTCATCAAGGTGTCACTGCGGTCGGGCAGACCGTGGTTCAACAAATTGACGCTCGTTGGCCTACTGTCGGGAGTTGGAAACAATCTAGATAAGTGCCACTTAAGCATTAAACCTAAATCGTGAGGTTTGGGAATCCCTCGTTATAATCGAGCGATTTAACGAGGGAGGATGTCAACTAGAGCAAACCATCATTATCCATTAGATATTTTGCCACCTTATTAATAGAGGTACGAATTTGGGGATCGCGTCCGCCACGACTATCAATTACAGTAATTACATACACTTCACCATTAATACTTAATCCTAAAGTAGTACCCAGAGCGCGAGAATTTTCTCCCGTCTTTTCACCAAGCCACTTAACTTCTGGCAATTCTTCTAGGGCAGCATATCCCAATAACCTATCCTTCTGACGGGCTAAGGCTTCTATCAATACATCAGAATTTGGATACTCATAATTATATATTGAAACCATCATGTCTGTCAGTTCGTTGCTAGTCAGGGTATTGCGACCTTTACCAGGATTTTTGGGCATGATCCGGTTACCCATCAGTTTGTAGTTGACACTCATCACTTTGTAGCCATCGTCTTTGAGAACTTTATTAATATAAGGTTGTCCTAAATAATCAATAAGTTGATTTGTGGCAATATTGCTACTGTGGTCAATCATTTGCCCAACCAAAGTTTTGAGGGGATAGGGTTTTCTTGCCCTAATTTCTGAGGCATCTTCGGTAAAGTTTCCCCTACTCACATATATAGGAGTATCTAAACTGATATTTTCTTTGGATACTTTCTGCATTGTTGCTACAGCAATTGGAACTTTAATTAAACTAGCAGGACTAGCGGGTGGTTTATTCCCGTTTAGGTCTAAACATTCTCGCCGGAGGTTACAAATAGCGATCGTTGCTCTGCTAGATAAACCACTATCTTTACGAATTTTCTCTAAAAAGTTTGATTTGGTTAGATTTAATTGATAAGAAGAATCATCTAGACTACGCTTGTATTCCTCGATCTTTTTAGTAGTTTTTTTTGCTATAAATGAATCGGTGGGAATTGCTTCTAAATTATAAATAGCTTGTTGCCAGAGGTGTTTTTCTGTTTCTCTAGTTTTGACAGTTGCATTTGGCGTTCCTCCTACTTCTGATGCTTGATTGCCAAGGGCTAATGCTTGATTCCAGTTATCATTTGCTCGTTGTTCAATTAATATTTGAACTTCAATTTCTTGTAATTTTTGTAGTAAGTTTTGTTGCTTTTCTAATACACTGTTATTCTGATCAGAAAAGAATAATGGCTTTCTGGGAGTAGGTAGAGATTCTAATTTCGCAACTGTGCGATCGCGCAGCTCATAGAGTTCTTGTAAAGACTGAGTATAGAGATTTCCTGGGCAGAAGAATCTTATA
>NZ_JAAHGK010001278.1:0-2179 GCF_010672505.1 Okeania sp. SIO2B9
TACCCTATAGGAATAGTAAATCTTTTTTGTTCTCGTGAAACCTCAATTATACCACCTATTTTTGTGACAAATCCTAAAATAATAATCAATAGTCCTGCCACAATTAGCATGGTTGGCATTTGCAAATTAAGTAATACCTTTATTACATCTGTCATGTTTTCTAAGTTCTTTAATTGTAGAATTTGACAACTTTAATTTTATTCATAACTTAACTCACTGCAAGTTTCAAATGCAAAATCAGGTTCAGTACCAGGAAGTGCTGCACAGATTCACACAACAAAGCCCAACAAAGCCATTATTCTGCTCAAAAATAAACTCACTGTAATCAGCTAAGTAATCAAGTCCTACTAAATTTAGCCAAATCTCTAAACTTAACCAGACTGTTATTTTGACCAATAAAATTTTCCATCTAACTTGCATGGGAGTATTCTCCTCAAATCTCACTGTCTGAATAACTGAAGTCAGAAGTGGGAGAATTGAACTCCCACACTTGGATAATACAACCTAAAAATCGTTAATGTGTAATCATAATGCTCATCAGAGCATACCAAGTTAAAGGACCGACAATGCCATCAACTTCTAAGCGGCTATTTTTTTGGAATTCCTTGACAGCTGCTTCAGTGTTGGAACCAAAAATACCATCTCCAACTAGAGAATAGCCCATTTCATTCAGGATAATTTGCAGACGTTCAACATCATCACCGCTGCTACCCTGACGGATAGTAGGAGGCAGTAAAGCTTCCCAAGTTTGAGAACCAACTATACCATCAACTGTTAAATTTCGGTCTTTTTGGAACTGCTTAACTGTAGTGTCAGTGCTAACACCAAAGATACCATCTTCCACTAAAGAACCATAGCCAGCATCATTGAGAAGGCGTTGTACCAGAGTTACATCAGAACCGGTGCTTCCGTTGCTTAAAACTGGTAAAGAAAAAGAACTTGAAACACTTAAAGTCATTGTTAATTCTCCTGTATTAGGATAGATGAGTATGAGAAATTAGAGCGATTTGGTCAGGAACCCCAGGGCTAAAGTCCAAGAGTTTGTACATTCTTGTTGCGATCGCTCCAAGGAAACAAGCCAACACCTGACCGAATAATTAATAATTAATAATTAATAATTAAATAATTCTGGTTTAAAACTGACCCTTTTAAGGGGAAAAAGCAGTCGATCTTCGTAGCTTCCCGAAGGGTGGGATGGCGGGGTCTCGGAGCCATATCCATGAGACCAAGAGAAAAGAAATAATATTTCCTTATCTTCAATTCCGTAACGGTTAAAACCCGAGGTAATTATCAATTATCCATTATCAATTAATGAATAGCTTAAGATATCCTTTGTCTACATTAGGGGAAAAAGCGGTCGATCTTCGTAGCTTCCCGAAGGGTGGGATGGCGAGGTCTCGGAGCCATATCCATGAGACCAAGAGAAAAGAAATAATATTTCCTTATCTTCAATTCCGTAACGGTTAAAACCCGAGGTAATTATCAATTATCAATTAATGAACAGCCTAAGATATTCTTTGTCTACATTATCGGCAAGGGTTAAAGTTCTGATTGCCACGCTCTCGCTCTCAATAATATTCTTGGGAATGCGACCGCCAGTTCCATGAAGAACGAACCGGAAAGTTAAACACGGGAGCGTGGGTTAAGCCAGTACTTTCTAAAAATCGTTAATGTTGAATCTGATTGCTCATCAGAACATACCACGTTAAAGGACCGACAATGCCATCAACTTCTAAGGACATCTCTGTTTGGAATGCCTTAACATATGCTTCAGTGTTTGAACCAAAAATACCGTCTACAACTAGAGTTCCATAGTTCGTTTCATTCATGGTAATTTGCAGACGTTTAACATCATCACCGCTGCTACCCTGACCGATAGTAGGAGGCAGTAAAGCTTCCCAAGTTTGAGAACCAACTATACCATCCACTATTAAATTTCGGTCTTTTTGGAACTGCTTAACTGCGGTGTCAGTGCGAACACCAAAGATACCATCTGCCACTAAAGAACCATAGCCAGCATTATTGAGAAGGCGTTGTATCAGAGTCACATCAGAACCGGTGCTTCCGTTGCGTAAAACTGGTAAAGAAAAAGAACTTGAAACACTTAAAGTCATTGTTAATTCTCCTGTATTAGGATAGATGAGTATGAGAAATTAGAGCGATTTGGTCAGGAACCCCA